>NZ_ANOG01000526.1 GCF_000346295.1 Rhodopirellula maiorica SM1
GAAGCAAACAAGCCTGGTCGCGGAGATGCCTCGACACGGCACAGCTTCTGCACAACCTCGGTACCACGAATCGCCGCAGTGGCGTCGGGCAACCGGGTTGCCCGACGCTGAGACCACGGCGTGTGATAGCATTGCGACGGATTGCCATCGCCGACTCGAGGGGATTATTCAGCACCTCGAGTGTTCAGCGATCATCCTGCCTTACGCGTGCTGGACCGCGGTGGCCTGATCGGTCCGTTCTTGGCCGGCATCATCGAGGAAGCTGATCTTGCCGCTGGCGACATCATAGACGGCGCCGACGACCATCAATTGGCCCGATGCCACAGCGGACCGGATCGCCTCGCTACGGCCCTTGATCTTTTCCACCGTCTGCATCACGTTTCGCACCGTGACTTGATCAACCAGTGCGTCGACATGCGATTCGCCCTCGGCGTTTGCGGCACGGAATTCATCGCGATCGACGGAGGGTTCAATCTCGTTGATGATCGCGTGAAGATGCGGACAACCGGTTGCCTGGGTGACGTCTTGGTTTGTCCCCAACAGGTTCACGGCGGCAGTGACGGCGCCACAGCGAGTGTGCCCCATTACCAGCACGAGTTTGACACCCGCGACGGTAACGGCGTATTCGAGACTGCCGAGCGACTTCGTGCCGATGACGTTACCCGCGACGCGGACGCTAAAAATGTCGCCCAGTCCAACATCCAATACCAATTCGGCTGGTACACGCGAATCAATACAGCTGAGGACTGCCGCAAGCGGCGTTTGCCCACTCGCGGTTGCATTGACTTGACGCCCGAAGTCGCGAGACAAGCGATTTCCAGTCACAAAACGGTGGTTTCCCTCGCGGAGGATCGATAGAACCTGTTCCGGCGTGACGCGGCCCTGTAATTCGCGTGTCGAGTAGTCGGCGAACTGGATTTCATCCTGCAATTGATATTTATCGCGAAACCCTTTCAAGCTGACTGTGACGCCACGTGCGGGGGCTTTGTTGTCTTTGTAGTCGCGAATCAAGCTCAAAATATCCGGATCAATGTAGTCCGACTCAGTCGCGTCGATTAATAGGTGAGTGCCTCGCGGCGCTTCGACTAACAACTTATCCAAGGCAGCTCGATTCAAGAAACTGACTTGATTGGCCAATTCGACATGGATGATATCTCCGTCGAGGTGCGTTTCGACAATCCGTCGGATGGGGCGACGCAGATTACTGTTCAAAATGAACAGCACGCTGACGCCCAGACCGATCAGAATTCCGATCAGCAAGTCGGTCATCACGATCGACACAAGCGTGATGATAAACGGAGCGAACTGATACCGACCCTCTTTCCACATCTGTGAAAACAGTTTGGGGCTGGCCAGTTTAAAGCCGGTCACAATCAGGATTGCCGCCAGCGCCGAGAGCGGGATCATGTTGATGTACTGCGGGAAAAAGACCGCACACAACAGCAGCAGCACGGCATGGAAAATCGCCGACATCTTTGTTTTGCCGCCGGCATCGACATTGACGCTACTGCGGACAATGACCGACGTCATCGGCAAACCGCCTATCAATCCGGCGAATACGTTTCCAACACCCTGGGCAACCAATTCGCGGCTCGGAGGCGAATCGCGTTGCTCGGGGTCAAGCTTGTCAACCGCTTCGAGGTTCAGCAGCGTTTCCAGCGACGCGACGATGGCGATTGTGACGCCCGCGATGTAGATCGCCGGGTTGGTGAACTGAGAAAAATCAGGCGTGGTGAAGAACGAGAAAAACGCAGATGGCGTTTCCGCAACCGGGAATTGAACAAGGTGAGTCGAAGTGATTTCCCACTTTCCACCCAAGGTTCGCAGATACACACTGATCGCGACGCCCATCAAAACAACCACCAACGGCCCCGGTACGACCGAGCGTTTGAGCGGTTTGATCTTCTCCCACATCACCAGAACGAGGATCGAAAGTAGACCGACCACCAACGCGCCGACGTGGATGTCGCCAGCCAAAGTCAAGAAAATTTCGGTAAAGGTGTTCTCGTTGTCGGGCTGCGAAAACGCCATATCCCCCTCGGGGTCATTGTCATGGCCGACGATGTGAGGAATCTGTTTCAGAATCAGGATTACCCCGATCGCAGCCAGCAAGCCTTTGATCACACTGGAGGGGAAAAACGCTGACAATGCACCGGCCCGAGCGATCCCTAACGCAATCTGCAACACGCCGCCGACCACGACGGCCAACAGGAACGCCTCGAAGGAACCGAGCGAAGCAATTTGTGCCGCGACAATCGCAGTCAATCCCGCCGCGGGACCACTGACGCTGGTGTGCGAGCCGCTAAGAGCACCGACGACAATACCGCCGATGATGCCTGCTAAAACACCGGCAAACGGAGGCGCGTCCGAGGCGATTGCGATGCCGAGACAGAGCGGAAGCGCCACCAGGAATACGACGATCCCCGACAAGAAATCCTTCGGGATTGTTTTCGGAGAAAATAGTGACGTGGTTGCACCGGATCGGGGTGGTTGTGAATTCGACATAGAAGTGGAGTTATTAGGAAGCAAGTTTGGTGAAGTGAGAGAATGTTGCGAAACCGATCACGGTAGAATCGGATGAACTCAAGCAGCGATCACGGCAGCCGGAGAGCCACAACGGACGCACGGATTTCGAGTATCGATCCCTGACATGCAACTGCGGATTTTAGAGTCGGTGCCAAGTCAATCGTTTGCAACGAAACGCAGACACGTTCTCAGACGCGATGACAGTCTTCTCGCCAATGTTTCACGAGACGAATCGTCTGGGGGACGCACAATCACGGAATTTGCGATTCATGAAAACACGCTCGCAAAATGAGCGATGCGATCAAGCAAATTCGGTCAAGACGTGCCAAATTTTGGCGATGGGATCATTGCGAACAAAGAGAGCGTCCGCAGAAGAGTGACCGCTAACAGCGGATCGGAGCAAGCACCGCCTCATTAATGCGATGCCCCACCAAACTGCGCCGGGGGGTCCGCTCACTTACACGGACTTTTGCATCGGACCGCAGCAGGTCGAATGCCGATGGATAGGCCTGTTCTCGCCGATGATGCTCTTGCGATTTTCGTTCGCGAGTTGTCTCGGAGATCGGCTCACGTTCTTCGTGCTCTTCCGCTGGCGATTGTGAATCCGTCGCGTTGGCGAGCAGCGATACAGGCACGAAAAACGTGCCGCATGGCAATGCCAAAGCGAATAGCACAAGAGCGAAAAAGGCACCTGAACAACGCGGTTTCATGAAAGATTTTTGGACCCAAAGGGGCGAGACAGTAAACCGGAGTGGTAACAACAGTAAAATCGGCACCACGCTCAGAATACGATAGAAAATCGAGTGGGTTCGTCAAGGTGAAAATATTATCCACCAACAGATGAAGATCGTGTGTTGGCGAGAAGAGAATTCTTGAATTCGTTATTTTGCCGCCTCTCTTCCCGGGCGTTTCGCTTTTTACGGGGTTTTTAGCCAAAAAAATTGCCCGCTCAGGTGAAAAAACTCAGCGGAACCAAGGATCGGGATGCACCGATTTCCGGTTTGGTAAGGGCGGTTTTCTAGCAATCTTGGCTGGAACTGGCCGGAGATCGCGCGTTTAAGGTTGGTGATTGGCTAGGAAATGGTCATGATAAAACAGAATGGAATCGTGTGAAAAACGGCAGTGCCGGTGTTTTCGACGAACGCGATGACCGGCATCGGATGTCGGACACTCTATTTCTTGGGAAGGGGTCGCTTGGCTTTTCAACCTTTTGCAGTCCGCTGCTTGACGTGTTCAAGTCGTTTGCGGGTGACGGATCCATCACTGGTGGGGACCATCGCTGCCTGCCCAAAATGCGGCTCGATGGTGGAAATCCAGGGCGAATTGCCGCCAAGCCACGCGCCCGAATCGCTGCCGAGAAACCCCCAGCAGGTTGCCTTGGGGATGGACAGTGTTGATAGCGAAACGATTACCCGAGACGCTCTGTCTGCGGGCGAATTTGATCCCGATACCGCCGCTCCCCCGATTCAGTCACATCCAGAACCGTTTGTTGGAACCGAGTCGGTGCCGCCATCGCAGTTAGCGGATCCGGGAATGCCGATTTCGCCCGATGGTTGGCAAAGCGACCGCACCCGCAAGTCTCGCCAGATGGGGATGATCGCGGCCGTTTCGATCGCCACCGTGCTGATTGCGACAGTGGTCTTCGTGTGGTTTGTGCGGACATGGGACCGAGGATCCGCCAGTGCTGAGATCGAGTCCCCAGCGACCGCCGCTGATAGCACCGATATCCCTGACGCCGGCGATTCTGTGGAGGCCGATGCGATTGCCCCCGAAACGAATTCCGAAACGAATTCCGCGACAAAGGTCGATACGAAACCCGAGGAAGCTTCCCAGCCGGCGACGGTTGTGCCCTCGAACCCCGACGACAATCCAACCAACCTCGACGTCGAACCCAGCGATGGGAACCCGATTGACGTTACACCGGGCGAGACCAAACCTAGCGAAGTCACAGAGAACTCCACCGCTGTGAAACCGATGCCATCGGAGCTTGCTGCGGTTTCGTTACCCAAAGGCAAGTCCAACGAGATTCCCAGCGACTTGCTACCGGTGGATCCGCTCGGCCCGATTGTTGACGTTGACCGAGACGCGGCTGCTCCGGTTGTCGACGATGGCATGTCAAAGCTGGATGAAATTCCACCCGAACTACGAAAGTTCACGCTGTTATTGGATCTCGGTCGCGAAGCCAACGAAACGAAACCGACAATCGAAACGCCGCCGACGCTCGACAAACTGAAGGTCGAAGACGCAGCCGAGGAGACGCTCGATCCGATGATGATCGCCACCCCGCCTCCGCCGATCAACCTCGATCGGGCGTTGGCATTGAAATTTGCCATGAACGCCAAAGGCTATCCTTTAGGCGATTTGGTATTGTTGTTCAGCCAACTTTCGGGCGTTCCAATCCAGATTGATTGGATGTCATTGGATTTGGCGCAGATCAGTATCCGCGAACGGGTTCCCACCGCACGCGGTTTTTTGTCAGCACGAGAGCATTTGGAACAGATTGGCACGTCGATTGGGGCCGCGATTCAGTTCGATCAATCGTATGCGATGATCACAATGGACGACACTGAGTTTGCCACGCGTGTGGAGCCACTGCTTCAACTAGATGATTTCGGCGACGATCGATCGACCGCGATCTCGGTGTTGGGCAAATTCTTACAGCAGGATGCCGAGCCGCAGCCAGGAACCGTCAAAATTGGCAACACATTGGCAGAACAGCAACTCGCGGTTCTTGCGTTTGAATCGCTGCGACGGATGCGGGGGCTCGAAGGAAAGCTACCGGATCAATTCTTCAGTCGCTGGGCTCACGCGGCAAATGCGACCACGGGGCCGTGGCCAGTGCTTGCCGCCGGAGATTCGGGGCCCGCACTCGATGCTCCGATCACGATCGCCGAGCTTTTGCGTCGTGTATCGCGAAAAAATCAAGCCACCTGTATGGTGAATTGGTTTGATGCTCGACGACGGCGTCTGTCGCCCGAGCAGCTCGTGATGCCGTATGCGAACGACGATGCCGGCACGATGTTGTCCACCCTGCTGCGACCATTTGAGATGCAAGTGCGTCGTGTTGACGATTCACTTTGGTGGGTAGGCACCGAAGCGACGTACGACCGTTTGCTGTTGGTCGTGTGGTCGGAACCGCTTGGTGACCAACGTGACACGTTCATTCAGCAGGTTTCCGACGTGATGGCGGGCCGCGGCGATGAAGGCGGACGGATTACCTATGACTCGGTCAGCGATCGTGTGATGATGTTGCTGCCTCGCTACATCGTTCGCCAATTGCCGAAGGTTCAAACCTAACTCGGTCAATAACACAGAACCGCTTTCGTGATCCCGCTGCGTCGGTATCCCGGGCGGTTGCCGCAGGAGCTTACTGCGTTACGGCCAATTCTGGGATCGGCTGGGGCGGGAAGGCAAAACGTTCATAGGTCGCAGGGCCGACCTCCAAGTTCAACTCTTCGTGTTGCGATCGAACACTCGCAAATGCTCGGTGGCTGAGCAAAAAGACTTCGTCCTTTTCGTCGCAATCGATCGTGACAATATTGCTGTCACGTTTCTCCGACATTCGTATGGCTTGTTGCAAATGCGCAGCCAACATTGCCTTCAGCGGTTCGTCGGGTGCGGATTGATAGACTCCGCTTGTCGCCATTTTTGGGTGATCACATTGGGTCACCGATTCGGATACCGTGATGACCGGTAAACCATCGTGCAAGATGCTGGTTAGCCGAACGGTGGGGTGAACGGTGTTGTCACTGACTTCGGCAAGCACGGTGTGGTTGCAACCCAGCATCAAACCAATCGACTGGGATGTTGGCTTGTCTTGGAACCTCGCAAAGGCACGGCTTGAAAATCCAAGCTCGCTCAGCCGTTCCATCTTATCCATCGTCAAGCTGCCCACGTGATCATCCATCGCGGCTAACACCACCGGATCTTGGTAGATCTTGCTCGGTCGATTGCCTTGATCCGAATTCTCATTTGTGGATTCATCCTCGACCTCACTCGATGATGAATTGTAACGCAGGATTGCGCTCGGAGAGGCCTCGGCCGATTTCGGCATTGGGACTTCCGGAATTCGCTCGGGTTTCGGAGCCCGTGCATTGACGATCGCACCCAACACTGCAGCCACGCCGATGGCGATCAAGCCAAAACCGAGCACCGTGTGTAGCGAGTGGCTTTCGGGTTGTCCAAAGCCGCCCAGCAGGTAAGCTTGATAGCCGCCAATCATCAGTAAATTGATTCCGACAAACGTATAAGCGAATCGCGTCTTGCTGCCACCGCGTCCGCGTCGCAGCGGAATACCGAGCAGGCTGACGAGTGATGGTAGCGGCAAAAACAGCCACGACCAAATCGAAAGTGAACATGTGCCGCATAGCACCAATCCCGTGGCAATCATCCCCAATGATGCGATCAACAGAAACGCCGATGTCAGCTTGTCCGGAGGGGATTGAAGCGGCTCGATCCGATAGCGTGGCTGCGAATCGGGGTGAGCTTGGCCCGCGTGCATGATTCCCGACTGCTTGATTGCAGTGAACCAATCCGCGGCACCGTCGTCGCTCGCTGGCGGCGAAACGAGCGTGTTCATCAGAGTGATCGTTGCATCGCAGGTGTCACGGTGAAGGTAGCCACGGATTTCATCGGACGAATCGATTTGCTGTTTTGCGTTCGTCACGTCGCGGCTGTGTCGTGACAAGCTGACAAGCGGGCCGGATTCCCGCAGTCCCTTGGTCTTCGAGAACAAGGGAATGCCACGAAACGATTCTTCCAGCAGCGAGTCGATGGGGGCTTGCCCGAGCGTGTCCGCCACATCTTGTTTCATCGCTGCGATTTTGGTCTGGATCAACTCAGGGTGTTTGCTCAGTTCGACGGGGTTTAACCCTTCGGCAAATGCCGTGGTGATATGTTCGAGCGGACTTGTCGGTGCTTGGTGGTCAAAGTCCACATGCGTCAGAAGGACAAATGGGTTATCCCCCATACCTTCGGATTTCAATTGATCAAGATCCAATTCGCGTGGAAATGATTTCATCGCATAGGCGCGATGGCAGTTGGGGAGACCAGAGAACAAACCAAGCAGCGTTCCTAGGCACAGCAGTGTGAACCCAACGAGCAGGTAGAAACTATCGTGACGCCGTGGCGTGACGGCAGTATTCGAGGTCGATTTGCGACGTGAGGATTTCCTCATAACCAAAGCTTCCAACTGAGTTAGGTTTTGCGTGATCAGGTGATAAACCAACAAAAACCTACGTTACTTTTTGTAACGATGACGCAAACCGTGTCGGGGGCAGTGGAATACCTCGTCGATCGCAGCGGTTATACCGGAGACGACGAATATCTGCAGAGGACGCGGAGGATCAACCGGCTGATCGACCGTTGCCACGGGCGGTGCGACCCCCACCCTGATCCGCACCAGACTGTGCGGGCTGGGGCAATTTCGTGACGCGCAAGGTCGCCATTACGAAATTATCTTGATCGCGTGATCAGACGCCGTCTAAAGGCTTTCGGCTTCCAGTTTTGCTTCAAATTCGCGGAGTTGACGAAGCATGGGGGGCGAATGAGGCGTCAAACGAACCGCTTTTCGCTGGGTGAGTACCGCATTTTTATAATCACCGACTGCGAAATAACATCGCGCACATGTGTCTAGCAGTGCCGAATCGTTTGGCAATAGTTCAACCGACTTTAGGCTGAACCGGAGTGCTTGTTCATAGTCGCCTTTGGTATTGCTAACCAGCCACGCGTATTGATTCAAGGCTTGCGCGAGCTCGTAACCGCGTGGTTGGAACCGAGCTTGCTGCTTCATCATTACTTCGATACTGGCAATTTCTTGCTTCGAGCGTTGGATATTTTGGTTTAGCAACAAGTCGACGGTCTCGCTCCAATTGGGATCGTTTTGGTCGAGCCGAAACATCGAGATCAAAATGTCAATATTTGCAGGTCTCAGCCGAAATGCTTTGACGAGCAACGGTTTCGCCGCTTCGACATCGCCTTGTTGAACTTTCAGCAGTCCCGAATGCCACAGGATGTTGCTACGCATTTCGTCGTAGGAAAATCGCAAAGCATTCAAACGATTCTTAAGTTGGTCGTCGCTTTCGATCCGATCGATCAACGGAGTCAACAAATCGACTACATCTTGGTGTCGTTCAAGATCGGCTAACATGGTGGCGAGCAGATCACGAGCGCTAACCGACGGTGACGCATCCATTTCTAAGTGGTCGATGATGCCGCGGTATTCGCGTTCTGCCCATTCATACAGTCCACGCTTTTGCAATTCTTGGGCAATTTCGCGATGGGTCTGTGCGATTTCTTCGAGTTCGTTGGGCGAGATCGCTTCAAGCTCAGCTGCGTCGTTTGGAAATGGACGGATCTCCATCGCTTGGTCCGCCAGCAATTGTGCTCGCCCTGGATCCCCTTCGGCTTTGATTGCTTCCGCGGCCGAGTACAGCAACATCGGTTGAGCATCGAACATTTGCAGATGACGTTTTTGCAGTTCAATGACGATCGGATGTAGGCCGTTTTCGATGGCCCAACGACAGGCTTCGGTGAGATCTCGCGTGGTGGGCGGAATCAGATCGAGATTGGCTGTGGCAAGCGCTAATGCGTCATCGAACTTGTCGCTCAACCAAGCATGCCGGACGCAGACACGGACGAGTTCGAGTACTGAGTCACGCGTGGTTTGTTGATTCGACGCGGTGTCCAATTGGCGACGCTGCTTGCCCACGATTTCGCTCCATCGCTCGGCATCGTAGGTTCCCTGTTGCAAATCGCCAGCGTACGCCATCAACCAAGTCGCAGCGGCTCGCTCGCTGTGTCCGAGGCCTTCGCGAATCTGCTGGGCATTTTGTTTTCGCCGATCCACCACATCGGATGCATCTTGTTGCATGATTGCCAATGCGGCCACCCGGCTGAGGTCGAGCGAGGTTTCAAAGCGAGTCAGCCGAACCAGCGCCTGCAACCCCGCACGCTCGGGCAATTCCGACAAACGGACGATCCGGCTGCGTCGTTCGTCGACGCTCTGGGCGCCGTATTCGTGTAGGATGTCTCGCACTTCGTCGGAATCACTTGGCTTGGACCAACTGACCAACAAACTGCTCACCAAGTGGCGGGCCGTCATCGCAATTTCGTTGTCGGGATGGTATTGGGCCAAATGCAATTCGTCGAACGCCTGCAAACCCAGACGGGCGAGCGACTCGCGTGCTCGAACCCGCGTCGCATAGGTTTCGCTGCCCAATTGTTCGATCAGCCGATTGACTGCCGACTCGCTGCTGCCTGTTTGGGAGGTTTGCGACGGCTCGTCCCCCGAGTCTCCAAGAACGACATTGGAAGACAATGCAAGCAACACCAGCAATGTCAAAAAAGCACCCAGATGGGGGCCAGCTGAGGTTGGGGTCATGCAGAAACGCATGCGGATTCTCCGGAAAACGATGACAAGCACGGCTTTATGAATGCCACGTTATTCTAAAGCAATTGGTGTTTTTGTGCATTGTGAAAGCGAGACACCACCGCCGCGACGAAATGTTTTCTCGCTGTCGACGCGGGGACCCGCAGCATGAGCCGGAACAATTTTCGAGCTAGCAAAGAGGCGAAAGCGGCGTTTTCAGCAGAAAGTAAGCGATTATCGGCTGCAATTTGTCTGTGGCATGCCAAGAACCGTGACTTCGGCAGCGAATGAAATCGAAGTTCCGCAGCTCTCGTAAAACCGCTACTATGCCAAAGCCTAGCAATTTTCCACAATGGAATCGGGCATGTTCCCGATTCCGTCGTGACTCTCTGTTGTAAATCATTGATGAAACCAAAAAACAAGAAAGCCCCATCCTCGGGAACCGAATCCGCCTCGGGCAGTGCATCCGCCTCGAAGCAGGATGGTCGTGATCCTGCGGAAATCCGTGCCGAAGCGTTTCGCATGGCTGGCCAACGCGAAACCGTCGAAGCGTTTGTGGTTGCGTTCATTTTGGCGTTGCTGTTTCGAGCGTTTTTGGCCGAAGCCTTTGTGATTCCCACCGGCTCGATGGCTCCGACATTGATGGGGGCTCATAAAGACCAAACCTGCGACCGCTGTGGAAATTTATTCCAAGTTGGGGCAAGTTTGGAACGTCGTGGGGCATCAACCGACGAAGTGGTGGTGGCGGGGATCTGTCCGAATTGCCGGCACGTCAATCCAATGGATCTGGCTGGCGAATCGGATGACGGAACCTTCAATGGCGACCGG
>NZ_ANOG01000527.1 GCF_000346295.1 Rhodopirellula maiorica SM1
TTCCAATTCGTACTTCGTCAATTCTACCGTGTGCACTTCGATCGCGTTGGATATCTCTCTGCCACTTTCCCGGTCGAGCATCTGGAATCGATGGTGGGCTGGCTTTTGTGTTCAAACAAAAAGTAAACGCCAGCTTGTTGCGGTTCTTCGCCCGCACTGCGCGGGGCAACGATATTGGGCCCGAGTTCGGTCTTAATCGTCAGGATGTTATTTCCCAGTGTCGCTGGTCGCTTCGCTCCGATGCATCGGGCGAAACGCTCGTAATTTAGTTTCAGCACTTTTGACTTGTCCGCGGTTCGGTCACAACGCCCCCACCCCATCGGTCTCGGCGGAACATCGCGTCCCAGATCTGGCCTCAGCGAAGCCTTGACCACGCTGCAATGAAAATTGGCAAAATGATTGTCGGCAAAATAATTAAAAACCAAACCATCTCGAGCTTGGGAATCATTTTGCCAAATAATCATTCTGCCAAATCCCCGCACCCTGCAAGCGTCGTGTAGCGGAACTTGTCAACGACTTGTTGAATTAATCGAAACGCGAACCGCAGCCGTGAGCCGCAAGTTACCGGGGAATGCGCGAGACCCGGTCGCTCACGCGTCGCGGCTCATTCAATCAACAAGCCCTCGGGAGTTTCGGGGGATTCCGTTGTGGGACGAAAAGTCACGCACGACTTCCGCTACGTCAAAAAAACACGAAGGCTCTAGAAGAAATCGTTCACGACATTAGGCGAGAACCCGGAAACGAGCTGTTTCCGAACAGACGGAATTCAAGATTATTGGCGCAAATTAAAGTTCCGCCGGTTTGATTTCCTGTTGGTTCGCGGTAAGACGGTTTGTGGGTCTACGCTCGTTGTCTCGGCGGTATAATAAGTCCATGTGGAAACAAACTCTTAATATTGTTTTTGTCCTGATTAGTTGCTCCGCGGCCATCTCGCACGCGGAAGATGCCGATGCGATCGCACGCGGCTACCGATTGCTGACGGAAACGCCGCTTTTACCGGGGGATTTTCATCAACGGGTGATCGATGACGTCTGGCGGAGCTGGCCAGAACCGCTTCGCAGCCAGGCCGAAAAAGCGACGCCCGAGCAGCGACGTGAGATGACGTATTCGCGTTATGGGTTGACCACGCGTCCAGGCGACGATTCCGGTAAACCGCTGCAGTATGTCGTTGACGACAACGGCCATTGGACGATGAATTGTTTTTCATGTCACGGCGGCAGCGTTTATGGAAAACCGACGCCTGGGGCGCCGAACAATCGCTTTGCGCTGCAGACGATGACCGAAGAAGTCAGGCGAACCAAGTTTCGTATCGGCGAACCAATGTCGCGGATGGACTTGGGCGCGCTGTTTATTCCGCTGGGGACGACCAACGGGACGACCAACGCGGTGGTCTTTGGGATGGGGCTGATGCACCAGCGAGACGAGCAACTCAATGTTGTGAACCGTCCTCCGGTGCCGTTTGTGCATCATGACATGGACGCGCCGCCGTGGTGGCATTTCTACAAGCGTCCGTACATTTACATCGATGGCTTTGCTCAAAAAGGGCATCGTGGTTTGATGCAGTTCATGCTGGTGCCTGAGAACGGGCCCGAGTTTTTTCGCGAGCACGAAGATGAATTTCGTGATATCTATGCCTACATGTCATCACTGCGTCCGCCCAAATACGACGGTGTTGTCGACGCCGACCTAGTCAAGGTTGGCAAAGGTATCTTCGAACGCAATTGTGCCGAGTGTCATGGCACGTACGGCGATGATTCCGAGTACCCTAATCGCCGGATTCCACTGGACGAAATCGGCACCGATCCGGTTCGAGCCGAAGCGTTGACCCGAGAGGGCCGAGCCAAATATGCTCGCAGCTGGTTTGCGCACGCGGGCGAGGAAGACGAGCAGCAGACGATTGTTGAGCTTGACGGATACGTCGCCCCGCCGCTGGATGGCGTTTGGGCCAGCGCCCCCTATTTTCATAACGGCAGCGTGCCAACATTGTGGCACGTCTTGCACCCGAGCGAGCGACCGACCGTGTGGCGACCGGTGAGCGAAGCGATGGACGAGCAGCGAGTGGGGCTGACGATCGAATTGGCCGAAAAGATGCCGGTGACGCAGCCCGACGTTGCGATTCGTCGCAGCTATTTCGACACCCGTCGCTTTGGTAAAAGCAATGCCGGGCATACTTATCCTGATCTTCTAAGCGAAGCGGAAAAGACCGCCGTGCTGGAATATCTCAAGACACTGTGATGCCGGCCGACGAGTCACGCGTCAGTCGTTCAGTCGCCAGCGGGCTTGACGTAAAACGGCTTTGGGGTGGCCTGGGACCGCTTCGTACCAAACGCTGAGAAGACTTCCGTCACCGAGTTGGGCGGTGCTGGGGTAACCGAGGTCCCCGTTGGCTCCGTCGTCTGAAATCACAACCGGTGGACTCCAGCTCGCCCCCTCGTCGTCGCTCACGCGAGCTTGGTTGCCGAAAGGTTGGCGGCGATGGCCGTAACTCATCAACAACCGTCCGTCTCGCAATTTGGTGAGAAAGGAGGGGAGTCCCCAAACGCCGATCGAATGAGGCGTTGTCCACGTTTCGCCTCCATCGGTTGATTCGCACTGCAATGTTTCGCCTTTGTTGTTGGCATTGTGGTTGCGAATGTGCGCAATGATCTTGCCGTTATCGGTTTCAACGGCATGCAGTTCGTGATAGTTTTGGACGCTATCGCCATCGCGAGCAGGAATCTCGCTTAGCCATTGCCAGCTTGCTCCGTCGTCGCTGGATTGGCTCACACCAATTTTGCGTTCCTTGCTCCAAAGTTGCTTTCCGGCGTATAGCAGCCGACCATCGGCGAGTTGGGTCGGCCCGTGAGGGCTGTTAACGATCGTTGGATACCGCTCGGACCAAGTGATGCCGCCATCGGTAGATCGGATCATCCATTCGCCCAATTCCGCTTGGCGTTGTTTCTCGGTGATCCGATGATGCACGGCGTTCCAGCGATCGAGTTTCTCCGCTGGCCACGCGGCGGGATCTTTTGCGGTCCGTTTCATCGCTGCCCGAAGTCCCGGTTCATAGGCGAGCGAGGTAAAGGTGGTCACCAGCAGCGTTCCGTTTGCCGTTTCCGTAATCCCCGCATCTCGGTCATCGCTTGCTCCGTCCAGGATGGTGCGTGGCCAGCTCCATGTTTCACCGTCGTCATCGGATCGCATCATTTCGACTCGGCCAAAGGGGCAAACGTGTTGTTCACGTCCGCCCGACCAAACCACAATCAATTGACCGTTCAATCGCCGAGTCAAGGTTGGCCAGCCGTTGTAATATTGCGGCGTTTTACTGATGATTCGCAGGTTGAGAGAGGCGGTGTCCGCATGGACAAACCGGTTTTGCCCCAACAGAGCGAGACCCGACGCAGCGACGGTTTGATGGAAAGATCGCCGAGTCAGAAACGGTTTTTTTTGATTCATGTGCTCTTCGGGGGTAAATAGTGCTCAGCCACGTTGCGAAAATCGCGGAGTTGTTCGTCGATCCATGCTTGGTCTCGATTCAGCTCCGCAGCCATCTGTTGTGCCACCTCGTAAGCGATGTCCAGTGCTGCTTGAGCGTTTAGGAACAGCGAGCGTGTTCGTCGCGCCAGCACGTCCTCGATCGTGCGTGCCATTTCATGGCGAACCGCCCAGACCACATCCGATCCGCGAATGGTCAGCGAGGTGTGGAGCAGTTTGGCGAGGTCGGGGGATTCGCTCTCGAGTTGTTCGATCGATTCCAGATCCACGCCGTAATAAGAACGCGAGTCGGATCTGACATTGGATGCTTCGATAAAACCGTGCAGATGCATCGATTGGGTGACGCACGGTTTCGCGGAAAGGTACTTCTCGCGAACGACGCGGTCGACGCAGTCTTCGGCCATCTTACGAACCGTTGTCCATTTGCCACCGGTGATGGTGACGAGTCCCGAGTCAGAGACGCGGATCGTGTGATCGCGTGAGAGCGAGGCGGTTCTCGCTGATTTGTCGCCTTTGACCAGCGGCCGGATGCCGACAAATACGCTGAGAACATCGCCATGCGTCGGAGCGTCGGTCAAGTATTCGGCGGTGGTATCGAGCAGGAACTGGATTTCTTCTGCCTTGGCAGTTGGTTCGAGCGTCGGCGTTTCGATCGGGGTATCGGTTGTCCCAATCACGGCATGACCATGCCACGGGATGATGAAGATGACACGTCCGTCGGACGTTTTGGGAACGATCATCGCCGTGTCGCCAGGAAAAAAATGACGCGGCAAGACGATATGGACGCCTTGGCTGGTGGACAGCATCTTTTCGTCACCCGGTTCGTCCATTTCTCGGATGCTATCGCAAAAGGGGCCCGCCGCGTTGACGATGCATTTGGCCCGGATCGTCCACTGCTCGCCTGATTCATGATCCTTGGCGATCACCCCATCGAGATCGCCCAGTGAATCTTTGCTCAACGCATCAACCGAGGCGTAATTGATCAGGCAAGCACCATGATCGGTCGCCGTCGTGGCCATATTGATTAGCAGTCGTGTGTCGTCGAATTGGCCATCGTGGTAAATCACGCCTCCTTTGGATGCGGTGGATTTGAGCACGGGGATGTGTATCCGAGATTCTTGGTCCGAAACGCCATGCGAGCGGCTAAAATTGTTACCGGCGGCCAGAAAGTCGTAGAGTTTTAGTCCGGTACCATAAAAGAATCGTTGCCAACGATTCTTGCAGGGGATCAAAAACGGCATGTCGTGGACAAGGTGTGGTGCGTTGGCTCGCAACAGGCTCCGCTCCCGCAGCGCGTCACGGACCAGCGTGATGTTTCCCTGTTCCAAATACCTGACTCCTCCATGAACCAGTTTCGTACTGCGGCTGGACGTCCCTTTACCAAAATCGGATTGTTCCAACAGCAGCACATTCAGGCCTCGCGAGGCGGCGTCCATCGCGATCCCGACTCCGGTTGCTCCGCCGCCGATGATCAAAATGTCCCACGGTTCTTGCCGCTGGTGCAAGCGTTTGACCGCATGGTCTCGGTTCATGCCCGAGGAGTGAGGCCCCGATGGTTTATTGCCTTGAAAGTCCATCAGTGTTGCTCCCAAGATCGAGCCCGTCCGAGCGCATCGGCCCAGCGGTCGCGGCGATGTTTTGCTTCGGCGGGAGCCATTTTTGGGGTGAAGACTCGTTCGGTTTGCCAGACGTCGTCGATGTCGTCCAGATCCTTCCAAAACCCGCTGGCCAGTCCCGCCAGGTAGGCGGCTCCAAGGGCGGTGGTTTCGAGCACCTTGGGCCGCACGACAGGGATTTGCATGATGTCGGCTTGAAATTGCATCAGCAGATCGTTGGCTGCCGCGCCGCCGTCAACGCGAAGTTCCGCGATTTTGGTCCCCGCGTCCTGTTGCATTGCGTCCAGAACATCGGCCACTTGGAATGCAATCCCTTCGAGTGCGGCTCGCGCAATATGTGCTCGCGTGGTTCCCCGAGACAATCCCACGATCGTTCCACGGGCATAAGCGTCCCAATGTGGCGCGCCGAGTCCTGCTAGCGCAGGGACCAAATAAACGCCGTCCGAATCGGTTACACTTGACGCAAGCGGTTCGATCTCCGCCGAGGATTCAATGATCCCCAGTCCGTCACGCAGCCATTGGACAATCGCGCCGGCAATAAAGATGCTGCCCTCAAGTGCATATTGATGCTTCGCATCGGCCGTACACGCGACTGTGGTCAGTAATTTGCATTTGGATGCCCACGGTTTTTCACCAATGTTCATCAACATGAAGCATCCGGTGCCGTACGTATTCTTTGCCATCCCGACTTGAGTGCAGTTTTGTCCAAACAGGGCGGATTGTTGATCGCCCGCCGCGCCACCAAGCGGGATAGCGCCGCCAAACAATTCCGGGTCGGTTTCGCCATACAAATGACTCGACGGAAACACCTCAGGCAGAACGCTGCGGGGAATTTTTAAGAGTTCACAAAGCTCGTCATCCCAATCATGTGTGTGGATGTCAAACAGCATCGTGCGTGACGCATTGCTGACGTCGGTGGCGTGCACGCGGCCGCCGGTCAATTTCCAGAACAGCCAGCTGTCGATCGTTCCAAACGCCAATTCACCTCGTTCGGCTCGATCTCGCGCTCCTTCGACATTGTCCAACAGCCAACGTAATTTCGAGGCACAGAAATAGGCATCGATCAGCAAGCCCGTTTTGTTCGCGATCATTTCGAGGTGTCCCGCATCGCGTAGCGAGTCACAAAATTCGGCGGTCCGGCGGTCTTGCCACACAATCGCGTGATGAATCGGTTCGCCCGTCGCACGGTCCCACAGCAGCGTCGTTTCGCGTTGGTTTGTAATCCCGATCGCGGCAATTTCACTCGGATCGAGTTGGCACTGTTGAATTACCTCGCGGCCGACGGCAAGTTGAGATTCCCAGATCTCGTTCGCATCGTGTTCAACCCAGCCTGATTTGGGGTAATGCTGAGTGAACTCGCGTCGAGCCGTGCCGAGAATTGTCCCGGAGCGATCGAAAGCGATTGCACGCGAGCTAGTCGTGCCTTGATCGAATGCTAGAACCGTTTTCATAGGGGGGCGCACGGCAAAGTGTGAAGGTGGGAGGAGACGGGCAGAGTTTTATCGTAACGGTTTTGCGCAGCGCAAGTGGTCGCGGCTTACCGCATCCCTGAAAAACTTGATGAAAATCCGAAATGCACCGGATGCAGAACCGATGGCATGCGAGCTCGCGGCAGAGGCCGCGTCAGAAGCGTCTGGATTAGAGCCGACTTTGATGGTCGGCGATGGTCCCGCGTGTTTTCGGGAGGAGCAAGACGCAGCGTTGGATGGTCACTACGTGTCTCCGCACTTACGTAGCCTAGGCTTCCAGCCTGGGTAGCACGTCGAACCCAGGCTGGAAGCCTAGGCTACGTTTTGCAGCGAGTAAAACGTTCGAATTAGACCGGACGGCTTGAGCCGCACCGCTAAAGAAATCGACTACGAATACAGCTGGATCGCTTTGATGATGTCGTCCAGCTCGTTAGGGACCGCGATTGCCCGGTTCGCATGGCTCGCCTTGGTCACTCCGCGGCTGCCGAGTGTCTTATTGAACACTTCTTGGTCGGTGGTGTGGTAGGCGACCGTGGCGGTGGGGTCTTTCAGTTCGTGGCCGGTCAAGATGCACACGACGCGGTCGCTCGGTGCGATCACGCCTTCGCGGCGGAGCAGTTTGGCACCGGCGACGCTTGCGGCGGATGCTGGTTCACACCCAAATCCACCAGCACCGACCTTGGCCTTGGCATCGAGGATCTCTTGGTCGCTGACTTGTCGAACGACGCCGTCCATCGTGTCCAATGCACGCAAGCACTTTTTCAGATTCACAGGACGATTGATTTCGATCGCACTGGCGATCGTGTCGGCCTTTTTGCCTTCGCGGTCCATCAAGTCGTTGTACTCGCGAATGGGATCCATGTTCACGTGTCCACCGTTCCAGCGAACGCCACGACGTTCCACCAATTCGTACAGTGTGTCCGCACCCGACGCGTTGATCACGGCCAAGCGGGGCATGCGATCAATCAATCCGAGGGCTTTCAATTCGCTAAACGCTTTGCCAAACGCGCTGCTGTTGCCGAGGTTGCCACCGGGAACGACGATCCAATCGGGCACTTCCCAGCGAAGCGCTTCGAGGATCCGGAACATGATCGTTTTTTGACCTTCCAATCGAAACGGATTCACGCTGTTGACTAGGTAGATGCCCAGTTCTTGGGAGACCTGTTTGACCCGGATCATGGCGTCGTCAAAGTCGCCGGCGATCTGGACCGTCAACGCTCCGTAATCGAGTGCTTGGCTGAGCTTGCCGTACGAAATTTTGCCGCTGCCGATAAAAATGACCGCACGCATCAATCGCGTGGCGCTGCAGTACAGAGCAAGCGACGCGCTGGTGTTCCCGGTGCTGGCACAGGCCGCTCGTTTGGCTCCCATCATCGCGGCATGCGTCACCGCAGCACACATGCCATTGTCTTTAAAGCTGCCTGAGGGATTCATCCCCTCGTATTGCAGATGCAATTTGCCGTGGTTCATGCCGACATAGTCGCCGACCGAATCGGTTTGTTGCAGCAGCGTTTGGCCTTCGCCGACGGTGACAATTTTGTCTTGCGGGACAAACGGCAGCAATTCGTGGAACCGCCACACTCCGCTGAACCGAACCGGATTGGTTCGCTGGTTCCACATCGCCTCAAATTCGCTGAGTTTCTTCGGCAGGACGGCACGATCCCATTCGTAATCGATGTCCAACAGATCGCCGCACTTGTCGCACGATGTGCGGACGCTGTTGGCTTCGTACGTTGCACCACAGGTTGGGTTGATGCAGCGTTGAAAGGCGAGGTCCGTTTGCGGGGCGCTGGTCGAATTGGCGGTCTGCAACATGACGATGACGAAGTGAGGAGGAAATGGGAAATAAAATTGATTTGTGGATGGCATTCGGCGGTCGCGAAGCACCATCGCTGTTCAAAGTAGATCGGCACTGCGTCGCTGCCGCTAGATTCACTAATCACGAAGAAGTGAAAATATGCGGAAGATCACGATTGCGGAACCCGATCGCTCTGGGCAAACTCTGCTGCTAATTCTACTGTGAAAGGTTGACAAATCCGACCGCTGATTGATCTGAAAACATGGACGAACCCGATCGAAACCCTTCCAACATCCCGCCTCTCAGCTTGCCGAAGAACCGCGTGGTTATCTTTTTAGGGCTCGCCATTGTCGGTGCGATCGCCGATTTGTGGAGTAAACAAGCCATTTTTGCTTGGCGAGGCCTGCCGGGCCAAAAGGACATTTGGTGGCTGATCGATGGCTATTTTGGCATCGAAACGGCCGTCAATCTCGGAGCCGTGTTCGGGATCGGGCAAGGGCAGGGGGTGATTTTTGCCAGTTTGTCGGTTGTGGCCGGAATCGGAGTGTTGGTTTGGCTGTTCTGGTTCCGGGCCGCTCATTCGATGTGGCTGACCGTCGCTCTAGGGCTGATTAGCGGCGGAATTATTGGAAATCTGTACGATCGGCTGGGTCTGTGGTGGCA
>NZ_ANOG01000528.1 GCF_000346295.1 Rhodopirellula maiorica SM1
AAAGCTGCCACTTTTCCATCGGCGGACCGAAGCCGATTTGGTCGGTGACGAACCAGTAGAAAATGTCGACTCCGGTCATGGCTCCATAAGCCGCTACCAAAAACGGACCTTCGGTTTGATAACGCAGTGGCGGCACCCAGCCGCTCTCGGACACGATCATCGGATGCCCACTGACTTGACGCAGCGCCAGCGGAAATGCCCAAGGTTGTGAGAGCGCCGACGTGCCATCGAAAAGGTCACCTCGGCTGATCAAATATCCGGCGCGATGATTGTCGGTTGGATTCGTATGGCTGCCGCCGGTGTAATAACGGTTGACTCCGATAACATCGTTTGCCGTGTACGCATAGCGTTCTGCGTCGAGTAGCTTGGCTTGATCGGCGGTCCGCCAATTGCCTGCGTTGATCAGTCCGTCGTAACCAATTTCCTCTTTTAGAAATGTTGCGATCGAGAGGTTGAAGTCACGCATTCGCTCGGTATAGAAGGCTAATTGATCGGCCAAGCGTTTGGCCATTGGGCCGCTGTGGTCTTGAGTCAGTTGCCAAATTAGGTGAGGCATCACAATGCCATCGGCAAAGCGGTCGCCTTTACAACGAGCACTACCGCCCCAGACGCGAACCGCGTTATCGATCGAGCCGTGTTTCGTGTTTAGCCAAGCTGCAAATTGCCGTCCTAGTTCTCGCCGCTGCTCGCCTTGGATTGCGTTTTCGGTCCAGAACAGCAGGCTGTCTTCGTTTTGGATTTGAAAGATCGCCAAGGCTGGATCTTGGGCCAGCGGGATGCCGGTGTGGGGATTGGGTGGCAACAGCAGTTGTTTGAGCCACTGTTTGTAAGCTGCCTGCAGTTTGGCATCAAAGAACAGCAGTCCGGTCAAGTTTTCGCCCTCGGCATCTTTCAGCCCCCAGGCAGGATCCGGTTTCACGCTGACGGCCCAGTAAGGCGAAAGCGTGACGTAGATGCCTTGTTCTTTCATCGCGGCGATCAAACGCCAGGCAGCTTCGATATCCTCGGTGTTGGCATCGCCAAGTTTTTCGCCATGCCGTGGGGCAAGATGCCCGTGATGCCGAACCATATTGACGCCGCGTTTGGCGAGCCAACGAGCATGTTCGCGGACCGCGGCGATGTCGTCGCGGTACTGGACGCTGGTATTGACGGCCCAGAACCGCAGTGGTTTCCCCGAGCCGTCAACGAATGAGGCTCCGTCGGATGATCGTGCAACTCTGCCTTTGGCTCCAGCAGGTTTGTCGTTCATGCTGCTCAGATCAAGCAGCGAATCAGGCGAAAATGCATCGCGAGCGGGTTCAAACGCCCAAGTCCCGGGATCGGCCAAGCCGGTCTTCTCGCCCGGTTTTAATTTGCCTTGTGGCAGAAACGGTTCACGGCTGAGGACAAAGCAGTCGAGTCCACCATGCCGATGGTTGTCGCTTTCGAAACGCACCTCGAACCTATTTTTGCCTTCCATTAGTGACACCGGCTCGGCCTTGATCCATGCGACAAAACGGAGATCGGGTTGCCCATCGGCAGCAATGTTGATGCTCTGTTCGTTCTTGTGCAGCGGTACCTGCGTCCAGGGGCCGCCATTGACTCGCACTGACATCGCCGAAGCGATCGGATTGGCTCGCAGCCATAGTTCGTAGCTGCCCGCAGCAGAAGCGTCGACAGCGAACCGAGCGACGGGCATGTCACCGTTGGCAAAATGCGAAAGCCAATCCTTGCCCGACAATTCGGCTGTCTTGACCGCGTCGTACCAATTGTGCCCTCGCATCGTGCTGGCCACCGCATCCTCGCCCTCGACCCAGATCATTTGCCCGTGCAGCGGCCAGCACCACATCAAGCAAAATACAAGTAATAACGCCCGGAGATTCCCGAGCAAGCCTAGCTTTGCCATGATTTCCACCTTGGTCCAGGGTTGGGACGTCGTACATCAGCGACATCAACTCGTTGATCCCTCTGTAACCAAAACGTAAACCAAAACGTAGTCTAGCGGCGCAAGCCACGAATTTACAGCAAATGTTTCGCTTTGATGTCGAGGTATTGATTCACCAGCGGGGCGGTCAGTTCGTCGGGGAATGCATCGACGCACAATACGCCACGATGTTCCAGATCTTTGATGACTTGATGCCGCCACAGCAAAATGTCGGCCGCCGCCGCGGCGCGATACATCTGCAGATGATCTTGATTGGATGGTGCATCGGCGGCATCGAACATCTCGCGGTCGCGAAGCAGAACACCCAGGGGCAAGTGTTGACCGTTGATGTTCGACAAGTAATCGACAACCGCGCCGGCGTTGACCTCGTCAATCACATTGGTTGTCAGCACCACCAACGATCGACGTTTACAATGCGTCGAAAGGTACAGGAACGCTTGATCGTATCGCGATTCAACCAAGCGAGGAAATTGATCGAATCCGGCTTGAATCAAGCGGTTCATTTGACTGCTGCCACCTCGCGGTGGAATGTAGGCATGGATGGTATCGGAAAAGCAAAGCATTCCAACGGAGTCGCCTTGATGCAGCGCCACGTAGGCCATCATCAGCACCGAGTTCAGTGCGTGGTCCAACAACGAGTAGCCGTTTTGTTCGTTGGTCATCATCCGTCCGCAATCCAACAGAAAGACCACCCGTTGGCTTTGGTCGCTTTGGAATTGCCGAACGGTCAATTTGCGGCGTCGTGCGGTGCTTCGCCAATCGATATGTCGGTAGTTGTCATCGCGGCTGTAATCTCGCAGCCGTTCGAAATCGCTGTCTTGGCCAATTCGTCTCGTCCGCCGCACCCCAATCAGACTCAAGCGGTTCGTCCGTGCCAGCAGGGCATAGTCGGACAATTGTTTCATGTCGGGGTAAACATTTAGCCGATCGTGCAATTCGATTTTTCGGTGGCGATTCCACAGTTTCAGCGGGCTGAAGAAACTCAGGTAAACGTACTCGAGTTCGAACGCACCGCGTCGGCCCGGCAGCAGTTTGCGATGCGCCGTCATTCGTCCGCGGGGCGGCAGTCGCAGCGAGTGTTTTTCAGGAGTCGCGGTAAAGTGCTCGGGCAAATCGTCGCAAACCGCGCCCACTAACGTCAGCAGCGTGCTGTTTTCGACCGTCAATTCGCTAGCCACCGGAACGCCTAGTGAACAGGTTCGCGGTAGGCTGCGGAAAACGTTGATCCCTTGATTTGTGGCCAAATAAATCAGCAGGAAATCGACCACGGCAAGCGTCAGGATGCTGCCATCGATAATCCATACCGCAATGATCATCGAGGGCACAAATACGGTGGCCAAGCTGGCGATGACCGAAACGCTCAGCAGGACAGCCCACCAAGGCGTTGGGTAAATCTTGGCACGCCAAGACGCGATGATCAGTGGCAATGCAATTAGCCCGAGGAACAGCCAAGGGATTTGCGTCAGCGACTGAAACTCGTCTTTAGCAACTTGGGTGATTGCGTCGTTCACGAACGGACGGGCCTTGGTTCACGGAGTTCGAGGCGGGAAACGGAGTTCCAGGCGGGAAGAAGATCGCCGCTGCATTGTAATCGATCGAGTTGCCGGCGGGGTTAGGGCTCAGGTCACGCGGAACGCGGACGCTAATCCGATCGCCGGAATCACCAACGCAAATATCACGAGCCCCCACACCGGGCCAGCACCGAGCATCGCCACCGCCGCGGCCAATGGAATGATCGTCAGAATTCCTGAGCGGATTGTCGATTGTAGATTCTGCGGTGTGGCGTGACGAACACAGCGGATGCCGCGAAGCACGACTGGGTAAGCAATCATCGCGATCAGCAGCGGAAAGGCAAACGGAGTGCGAATGAAGTTAGGAAAGCCCGCCGGTGCTTGCTGCGGCGCAAACGCTAATGCGAACAGTCCGATGACTAGCAAGCTGAACCCGACTTTCAAATTGGTATCGTTGCCACCCGTGGCTTCGTCGCGAGCCATCGTCGTGATGCCGGTGATGTAGATCCCAAACCCCAACGCGAACGCAACCAGATGCAGCGGTATCAGCCGGCCATCGGCTTGCGCAACGATCACAGGGGACGCGCCCAGTAGGAAGCTGAGCACACGGCATCCGCCCATCGCGGCTGGCGCGAGCGGGGTCTTTTTCAGCGGTCCATCATAAGCCACGATCATGACAGCCAATACGATGGCGATCGCGGCGGGCAGCCAAGTGGTGGCAATATTCTCGCTCGGCAAATATCCACTGAGCGATCCCAAGATGACGCCGAAGATCAGTAAGACCCAGCCGGCGGTGCGAGCGGCCGCGAGCGAGATTCGTCCCGATGGCAGCGGGCGTTTCGCTCGCTCGGCACGATCGCGTTCGATGTCAAACACATCATTCAGGATCATGCCGGCCCAATACAGCGAGATCCCCGCTGCGAGTACACAAATCCACCGCGCTGCCGGCGACGGGCCGTGCGCTGCCAGCAAAAACGCAGCCGAAACATCGGCAACGACAGTAAACACGTTCGGCAGCCGAACCAATTGGGCCCAGGCAAACAGGGGGCTGGTTTGTTGTGTCTCGGCGGTCAAAGAATTTAGTTCCCGATTGATGAGGATCGTTTGTCGCTTTGGTCAGACGCAAGGATGTCAAACGCAAGGATAACGGATGATACCTTTAGAGCAATTCTCGCGACAGCGTGTCGTCGACTCGCAGGGGGAGAACCGACGGCATTGCCCTGCCCTGCTCTCCCCTGCCCCTTTTCTGCTTTGGTAGCGGTGCGGCGCGAGCCCAATGCCATCTACTTTGGTAGCGGCACGGCGCGAGCCGTCCGGTTGAGGCGAGTGAAACGTTCGAAATTTACCGGGCGGCTTGCGCCGCACCGCTAACAATCGAGCCGTATCGTTGCGGGGGTCGCCGCGTTATTTTCGCAGCAGACTTTTGGGAATCGCTTCGCCGTCGTCGGCGAACCAACGCAGCACGCGTCGGCGAGGTCCGTTCAGGGCGCTCTCGCGGACACGAGCGACCCAGAGGATCTCGCCAGGGCCTTCGGAGGTCTCGCCGTCTTTGATGACATCGCCGTTTTGCAGCAAGTAAATGCCGACGTCACGCAGAAAGTTTTCGACTTCGGCGGCATCGTAATCTTGCGGCCGAAAACAACCTTCCATATCGGGGATGTCCAATTGGATATGCCCCACCGTGTCCATCACCGACCACTGCGGGTCAAATTCATGGAAACGCATGTTGGCCCACAATTCCACCGGGGGCAGCGAATGTTCGACCGAGAATTCAGCACTTTCGGTTAGGACTTCCAGGTCGCTGAGGACTTCGCCGCCAGGGTTGAAGTAACAGATCGCTTCGGGAAGCTCCAGCAGCATGCCGACCACCTCGGTCATGAACGCCAATTCGTTATAGGGATCGTAGTTCTCGGGCAGGTTCGGAGGCGTCGCTTTGCCGTCGAGCACGTAGCTGCAGCGGATGCGGATAAACGCTTGGTGCAACTTTGTCGCGGTTCTTCCGGCTTCCCAGTTCCATGATTGTTGGGCCGCGCGAAGCAGAGACTCGGGGGCGGTAAACGGCCCTAGTTGGCCCTCTTGATAGGCGCGGGCGATCCGGCTTGGGTCCGCAGCGGTGGTCGGGTCATCGGGCCAGAGTTGATCGACCACATCGACCACGACTTTTCCTTCGTCTTGGTCATCGATCTCCAGCTGGATTGACGGGCCGCAGGTGAAGACCTCCGCAGCGGCTGGTTGGGGGGCCGAGGGGGAAAAGTCGGCGAGAATTGCAGCGACGGATTCAATGGAAACCGCTTCTCGCAACAGCACAACAAATGTTTGAGTGTAAAGGCCTTTGGTCATTCCCAAGCTCGGTGGATCGGAAGGATTCGATTGTGGAGCGCGGATTCTATCAGAAGAGCTGGCGATTAGCCGTAGCCCATCCCTAGGCATGGGGGGGTGTGCTTTTCCGTTCAGCTGTCACTTTTTTCGGCGTTGCCGATCGGATGACCGTTACGACCGTCACAACCCAAGCGTTGTTGCGGGGGGGAGAAGTGAATTTGTGCGTTTTCTGCAAGGTGTTCCGATTGGATGTGTGGATCTGGCATAGGTTTCAAGAGCCTTCACATCACTTTTTTCGTCCTTTGTTGTCCGCTTGGATCGCCTTTGGTCATCGCTTGCCGGACGACCAATGGGGACGGCAATCGAAGCGTCCTCAATGGCGGCTCTGGGGCCGGCGTTAAGCAAAGCAAATCGATGGATGGTTCTCCTCTGTTTCCCTCATCATCTTTATTGGAGCGTAGCGATGTCACGTTTTGGGCAGTTCGCCATAGCAACGTGCTTGGCGTTCACGATGACTTCGTCGATGTTTTGCCACGGGCAAGATGTGGCGATTTTTAAGATCGAAGAAGACTGGGAGATGGTGCTCAACGAGCCCGATGCAATCAATCACTCGCCACAGGTCACCTTTTTTACAACTCCCACAGATGAGCCGAGTCGTTATTTTCAGTTGCAGCTGAATCACGCGGTGGATACGCAGTTTTCCGGAGGCGGCTTTCATGTCGCCGCGGTTGAGAATGACCAGATTATCGATCAAGCACGCAGCGAGACTCGGGCGGCTTTGTCATCGGACGGAGATCATGTTCGCTGGACAAGCATCCTGGCCACGGTCGAGGGGCAGACGCTCTTTGCGATTAAGAATGGGCATGCAAGTCAGTGGGGAGATTTCGGAGGTCCTGACTTTTTAGTCCGGATGAACTCCGATGCGTCGTTAGGACTTTCTCAATATCATCCTCAGAAAAGTTTGGATGCCGTTGACATAGGGTTTGGGGCAAATCGAGTGGCGTCGATCACGCTGCTGGAAGTACGTGTTTTTTATGTGGATGGGAGTGTGGTTCCGGTACCTGTGAACCGGCAACCCTAGATTGAACGGATTTATGATCGCGTCTGTCAAATCGTCAAGTCTATCAGGATATCGTTCAATGAAAATCTTCAATGTAAAACAACTGAGTCTGTTCTGTTCCGATAAGGAGTCGTCGGCGTATCGACGTCGCCTGCCTGCCCGCAAACGTCGCGGTGCGGCGGCCGTATTCGGATTGATCTTGACGGTCAGCCTTGTGGCCTTGATGGCGGTGACGATCGATATGGGACATATCCGGGTCGCCGAAGCCGAGATACAGCGATCGGCGGACGCTTCGGCAATGGCGGCATGCTGGGAATTGTTTGATCAACAAGTTTCCAGTGCCTCCGAAAGTGACTTGCAAGACAGTGCATGGCAAGCGGCAAATAGCATCGCGAGCCGGAACTTTGTCGGGCAACAGACGCCCGAGTTTTCGTCGGGGGATGTCGAGCTTGGCACCTACTCGACCGATCAATCGTGGAGCACATCGGATCCGTCGACCTACAACGCCGCACGTGTCACGCTGAAACTGCAATCTGGTGGCAACGGTGAGCTGCCGCTGTTTTTTGGGGATGTAACGGGGCGGCAAAGCCAGTCGCTTCGCACCACGGCAACCGCCGCGATGTTCAGTGCTATCTCGGGGTTTAACGAGCCCGAAACGCATGACGAAACGATCGATATTCTGCCGTTTGCACTCGATTTGCCGAGTTGGACCGCCATGTGTGCGGGACTAACCGAGGATGATTTCGAGTTCGACGACGGAGCGGTGCGATCCGGTTCCGACGGGCTTTGCGAAACGAATCTTTACCCTCAAGGCACAGGATCGCCCGGCAACCGCGGCACCGTCGACATCGGCGGCAGCAATAACAGCACCAAGGATTTGTCACGCCAAATTCTATACGGAATTTCCAAGCAGGATTTTATCGACTTGGGGAAACC
>NZ_ANOG01000529.1 GCF_000346295.1 Rhodopirellula maiorica SM1
TGGACGGTGCAAGCATCGTTTCACCAGCCCTCCCCGGCCGCATCCTGCGGCCGACCCTCCCAGGAGGGAGGGTGAAGTTAAGTCTTGTCGAAATCAATCCATTTGCCGTCAATCAGTCGCTGCTGCGGTTTGAATCTGGACTTGTAATTGAGATGATCGTTTTCGGCGACATACATGCCCAAGTAAACGTAGCGGCGACCGGTCGCAGCCGCCCATTCGATCTGCTTTAACACCGCGTACGTCCCGAGACTGTATCGACCATGCTCGGGACGAAAGTGGGTGTAGACGGCCGACGTGCTTTCGCGGCCCAGGTCCACAATGGAAACCGCGATCAATTCACCATCTTTCCAAATCGACAACTCTCGAGTCTGGCAGCACGAGTCGGCCAGGAAGGACCGATAAGCATCTTCGTCCACCGGTTCGTCGCTCAGCCCTAAGTTTCGGACTTGCCGATGTTGGTTAAAGATTTCAACACGAAGTGAATCGACACTTGGTGGATTCCATTGGCAACTCAGATCTTGATCGCCTCGCCGCAGCACACGCTTGAACGATTTGGTCAGCCGAAAGGTAGAGACGTCAATCCGCGTCGGTCGACATTCTTGGCAGGCGGGACACTGAGTGCGGTAGACAAAATCGCCGCTTCGGCGAAACCCCATCACCAACATTTGATCGGTAATTTCCGGGGTGACGTTACCAATCGGCAGCCTCAGAGGCATCCTCGCGACGGCTTCGTCGAGGTAGGGACACGGCTGTAATTGGTCCTGGACCACGACGAGTCGACACTCGTCGTTGGGCATGCGAAATTCACTGGGCCGATTCATGAGCGTTCCGTACCGGTGCGTTGGGGAGCGATAGCACGGAACTTATCATACGCCCGCCAAGAGGCATTGGCGCGGTCGAATGAGCTTTTAGATCGGTGGATGTAGTGGATCTTGCCAAAGATCCTCAGGCAAGCCCAGCGAGATGACGGGCTAGACGGCCATTTCACCTCGTTACCAGGCTCCTGCTTGGTAACGCACTGCTCCGGAGGCTCCTGCCTGCTCTTTTTCACTCTTGGTGGGTGTCTGAGAACCAGGGATACAGCAACGCAGTTTGAGTGTTCGTTGCGTCATTGATTTGTCCTCTTTCGCGGAATTGCGTTCTGATCGCGGAGCGATCAACGACGATCACAGGCTGGAAGCCTATTCCACATTTCGCTACTGGGAGCAGCGAAGAACGGGGATCAGTCCCACCACCATTGGCCCTGTTTCAGACCGGCGGGGCCAGCTTCGCTGCGGGTTTTCACAACACGACCGTCAGTGTCTTTGCTGACGTGTTCGGGTTTGAGTGCTTGTCGTGGTTGGACGTTCACGCCGCCACCAAGCGGTGTCATCAGCGTATTGCCACGCCACACGGCATTCACAGCGGTTTCGACTTGTTCGGGGGCGGTGTAGGTTTCGACGGGAACCATCGTTTCGTCTTGCAACACCGGCATCGACCAGTCGGCTTGACCGTAAAAATCTTGCTCTTGGATGTAGGCGGCGGCGACAGCGACGTCGATCAATTGAGCAAGCTCCGCATAGATGCGAACCTTTTTCGCGATCTCGGGATACGCCGTCGTAAAATCTTTACAGAACGTTTGGCTGGCGCGGTTCACTTTGCCTGCGATCTGCATGCGACGTCCATCGGCAACGCGTTCGTTGGCCCCGACAAGCTCGACACCTCGTTCGTTGATTCGCATCGCCAATCCGTCTTCGCTGACCGAGATCGCGTCGTAATTAGGTTGAAAGTACCAACGCTCCATCGCGTTCGCCGCAACAAGATTTGGGTTCGCTCGATCGACGTAACTTTGCAGCCGTACGGGCGGTCGCTCCAACCCGATGCCAATCAATTTCATGCGGTAATCGGCCTCAACCAACACGCGGGCAAAGTGAGTGGAATTGGGAATGCCGTTGATCGTGACCGTTTGCAGCCCCAAGTTGTCTTTCAGTCCCATCGCCAATCGCTCCGCGTCGCTGGGTTGGACTCGTCCGCGAACCGAGGCCAAGAATCGCTGCATCCGCTGCAATCCTTCGGTGGTGGGATCAATCGAAACGCTGATCAGCGAAGTTGGTTTCGCACTTGGTGCGTAGGCTCGCAGGGCAGTCACCAGGTCTTCGAGCAAAACGGTCGGTTTCCCAGACTGAATGCCTACCAAGCGTTCGGTGGGATCGGCGACGAACCCTTCGGCAGGCCCCGCGACGACGATGTCTTTGGTGTCAGGGTAGAAAAAGACGTATTGCAATGACGTCAAACCGGCCAACGCCTGCATGTCCTCGGAAATCGTGCCGCCAGCTTCGAGTCGCTCGGCGATGGCCGCTTCGAGTCGGTTTAGGGAGACTTTTCGCAATTTGCTCGTCTGCATGACGCCCGTGTCGGCTTGATTGCGAGCTTCGATCAGTCGTTGATTGGCCAGACGAGGGTCAAATTGTTTGACTTTCAAGATCCCCTGGGCGTCCACGTCGACACCTGCCAACTGAGTCTGGGCCGAGACCTGGCCGGTTCCCAAGGAGAACAGGGCGGCGAAAACAACGAGGGCAGCAATACGATTTGTTTTTTTCATCACTCAGCCTGAAGAGGCGACTTTGCGAAAAGATGGGTGAATTGCGCAGCTTATAGAGCTCGCGTCCTTTGACAATAATCGCCGCAGGGCGCTGCATCAACAAATGAAAGGCGGATATCAGCTATTCCGAGGCGGATTGGGAAAGTTTTAGCAGTTGCAGCGAATTTGCGAGGCCGCTGGCGGATTCCATGACGATGCTCGCGGGGATCGTTGAGCTAGATG
>NZ_ANOG01000530.1 GCF_000346295.1 Rhodopirellula maiorica SM1
ATCATTGGCATCAGCGGCTTGGTGTTTTCCGATTTTAGGCACCTTCATTGTGATGTCGATCATGGGCATCGATCTGCACCGCATCTCGCTGGGTGCATTGATCATCGCGATGGGGATGATGGTCGACAACGCGATCGTGGTGACCGATGGCATCATGGTGCGAATCGCTCAAGGCATGGATCGTAAGAAGGCGGCGATTGAAGCCGCCGGCGGTCCCGCGATTCCACTGCTGGCCGCAACCGTTGTCGCCTTTATGGCGTTCTTTCCAATTTTCGCCTCGTCTTACGACACCGGAGAATATGCCGGCAGCCTGTTCACGGTGGTGGCGATTTCGCTGCTGCTCAGCTGGGTGTTTTGTCAAACCATCGCACCGCTGCTGTGCATGGCGATGTTACCCGATCCCAAAGAAGGGCAGGTGGACATCGATCCCTATCAAGGCAAACTCTATCAGAAATTCCGCAAACTGCTGGGCTTCACGATCCGTTATCGGCTGCTGTTTTTGGGCAGCATGATCGGACTGTTGGTCGTTTCGCTGATCGGCTTTCGCTGGGTGCCGCAATTGTATTTCCCGGACTCCAGTCGCTTGCAGGTGATGATCGACTATTGGGCTCCGGAAGGAACACGCATCCAGCAGACCGATGCCAATTTGCAGCGGATCGAGCAGTACGTTGCCGAACACGATGCCACCACATCGGTCAGCACGTTCATCGGCAAAGGCCCGCCCCGTTTTTATCTGCCGGTTAGCGCCGAAGACCCGTACACTTCGTACGGCCAATTGATTGTCAACACGAAGTCACTTGACGGAGTGAATCAACTGGTTGCGGATGCGGACGCCTGGGTCAAAGAGAATGTGCCCGAGGCGATGGTGCGGGTTCGCAAGTATGCCGTGGGGGCGTTCGATGATTGGAAAATCGAAGCTCGTTTTAGCGGACCGGCCAACGCCGATCCCGATACGCTGCGGAGTTTGGCCGAACAAGGC
>NZ_ANOG01000531.1 GCF_000346295.1 Rhodopirellula maiorica SM1
TTACGACCAGTGAGAGCTGCTTGGGTATCGCGTTATTGCCAGCCGCATCTTTCGCGGTGGCTTCAAACAGCAGCGTGCCCATGTGTGAAGCGAGAATGTCAAGTCTCGCCTGACCCGCGGCGTTGAGCGAGAGCGATTGCCCCAACACCGTGGTGACGCCACCCTGCGTGACACTGAGGAGGGTTAGCGTGCGCTCGGTCACCGCGACATTGTCCAGTGCATAGACTCGCAGATCCACATAGTCACCGACCGTTAGATTGTCGCTGGAAGCGATGAGCTGGATCGTGGGACCGTTGGTATCCGCCGCGACGGTGACATCCAGCGTCGATGTGCTGGAGAGTAATCCATCACTGATTGTGACGGTAACTGGGTGCGCGGACGAAGTGATATCGCTAGCGTCGGTGACCCAAGTGATACGGCCAAAATTGTCGATCGACATCCCCATCGCTTGCGATTGCGAGTCGAGCGAATACTGAATTACGTCGCCTGTGTTGACATCGTACGCCTTCACATCCAGTCGCATTGTTTGCCCAGCGATCAGCGACTGATCGTCGGGCTCGGGACTGAAGTAGGGTGCGACATTGGCGGGCTGGACACGGACGCTGTAGCGATACGTCGCCTCCGCCGCCCCGTCGCTGACGACGACTTTCAATGCGGCTAGCGTGCCGATCGTGACGCCGGTGGTATCCCATGTCACAACGCCCGTGGTGGCATTAATCGAGGCACCTGAAGGGCCTTCAGGCAAACTGAAGGTGAGCGCATCGTCATCTGGATCGATGGCGCTAAAGTCATACGAATAGGTTTCCCCTCCAGCGATCTCCAGCGGTGGATTGGCATTCATGAAACGCGGCGGATTATTGGGCAAGGATGTCAGTACATCCACATCGAAAATCTGCCCTGTGCCAAGCCCAAAAGCATCAACCACATTGATTTGAATACGATAGGTGCCGCTGGTGTCAGGAATCCAGGAGACGAGTCCCGACTCCGAATTGATGCTGAAGTTCCCATTGGTGTCGGCAGTGGTGACTCCCGCATCGATCGAGAAGGTGAGTGCATGTCCATCGGGATCGGTGGCGCGGATCGGATAGGCAAACGGTTTGCCTATAATTGCCTGAGCCGGTGGATTCGAGTCGATCACCGGTGGACGATTGACGTTGCCGACATTCACAACGAAGGTTTGGTTGTCGACACCGCCGCGCAAGTCGTTGACCGATACGGTCACTTCGTGATTGCCGACCTGCGATGCTGTGGGAATCCACTGGATCAAGCCGGATGTGTAATTGATCTGCATACCGGCTGGCTTTTTCGTCAGCGAATAAACCAGCGTGTCACCCTCGGCATCGCTGGCATTGACATCATAACGATAGATCGCACTGGCCAACGCGGCTTTGTTGGGAACCGAGGTGATGCGAGGGGCGGCGTTGGATGCTTGGGCCGCAACGGTGAAGGTAAACGTCTTGGTCGTCGTGGCTTGCCCATCGCTGGCACTGGCGGTGAAGGTGTAATCGCCCAGAGTGTCGGGAGTCCAATGCAACACGCCACCTGTGGAAACCGTGACGCCCGTTGGTGCGTCGGACAGTGAGAAAGTCAACGGGTCACCATCCGCATCGGTAGCCAGCAGATCACGTATAAATGGCGTGCCGACGTGCAATGTCGCCGTGGACCGCCCCACCCATTACAGGCGGTGAGTTAGGAGCAGCCGGATCAATAATGCGGACATCGAAGGATTGCGTTGTGCTGGCATCTTGCTGGTCGCTGGCCGTAATCGTGACCGGATAAGTACCCGCGGTGGTAGTCAAGGCGGATGCCTAGGAGAGCAATCCGCTGG
>NZ_ANOG01000532.1 GCF_000346295.1 Rhodopirellula maiorica SM1
TAAAAAACAATGCGAGTTGTTAGAGTCACACTAAGCCGGACGTTCTCTGACGCTTGGCGGCTCACTAAATCAACAAGCCGCCCGCGAGTGCCGCCACCTCAGCAATGACTCCGCCTGTCCTTAGACGACAGCGTCGCCTTGGAGGCCTGTGCGGTTGTTGTGACTGGGAAGGTCAACTTCATAAACGTCACATAATCGCCAATGACTCGCGGTGCGTCGGGCAGTTCGACGACTTGCTCGGTGCTGCCGAGGCGTTCGGCGTGAAGCTTCGCCAAAAAGACAGCGTTCAAATCATTCGAGCATATGCCATGCTTTAGTGGCTATGTTCGAACTCGGGCTCTTTGCCTTCGTACGCTCGGTACAGATCGAAGAGCGAGGAAGTAGTTGCCGATCGTTTCTTGGATGCGCTGTGCGTGCTCCTCTTTGGTCACCACCCAACGCGCCAGTTGGATTGCCGTCGATCGAAAGTTTTGCGACTTCCTCTACGGAGTAATCCCGATAAATGCGGAACGATCACGCGGCGATGGCAAGTCAACCTATGTAAAAGGTGCCCCACCGCGTGAGCACAACCGATCGGGTTTGGTCGGACCGTTTAGCGATCACACCGCACGCGGCGGG
>NZ_ANOG01000533.1 GCF_000346295.1 Rhodopirellula maiorica SM1
GAACATTACGAGCGCCGAGAAAATACCAACCAAAAAAGAGTTGTCACGTGATCGATGGACCCGGGTCGATCCGGTAATGGGAATCGGCGGATGGAACGACGGCAGCGATGCGGTCGAATTGACTCAAGCAATCTTGCGAAACGAATCCGGGATTGTGATCCCGCCATCATCGTTGGTCGTCCGATCGCTTGGGTTTTATCTGATCGCGTTGGTGCCGCTGAACTATCTCGTTTTCCGTTTGTTCGGCAAATTGGAATACGCTTGGTTAACCGTACCGGTGATTGCCATCGCTGGCGCGGTTTGGGTTGCTCGTTCCGCACAGCTTGATATTGGATTTGCACGCAGTCAAACCGAACTGGCGATTCTGGAAACCCAGCCGGGATATGAACGTGCCCACCTTGCTCGCGTCATCGCCATCTACAACTCGTTGTCCAGCACGTACGACATGCAATTTGGCACTGTCGACGCCGTTGCAAATTCGCTCGCTCAATCTAAAACCGACCCGGTCGATGAACCGCTTCGATTCCAGACCGATTTTGAAGAGGGGCCGTTGTTGTCGGGAGTCGCCGTGGGCAGTAACCAAACACAAATGGTTCGCGCCGAACAGATCGTTGACCTGGGCGGCAGCATCTATCTGGACGACGAAACGTTGGTTAACGAAACCCAATACGATTTGCTCGATTCGTTTGTGGTGGTCAAGAACGCGAAGGACCAAACAAGACTTGCCGTTGTGGGACTTTGTTCGGCAGGCTCGAAAACCAAGTTGCGTTTTCGCGACGATGCTGCCGTCAATGTTTCCACTGAATTGCCGCTTCAAGTATCGCGCGTGATGAACGCGTTTCTCGCCGACAAATCGATTCCGACCGACTCGTCACGATTGGTCGGACGCATCGAAGAGTCGCTGCCTGGAATGACCGTCACCCCTCAAGCGAAACAACACATCGCCGAGACGGTCGTGCTGGCAAACCTCCGTTTTCCTCCGTTGCCCGAGCCAAAGTCAGATGTCAATTTGATTGGCGATTTTCGTCGATCGTTAACCGAACCTGCTGACTCGGAATTGCAGAGCGAGGATGAATCGGAGAATTGAATTTCCTCGCTCAAACCTAGCTGCACTGCAACACTGAATTTTCACCGCCCACCGCTCGGCCCCAGGAAACTTGATGATCACGCTCAAAGGATTCGGAAAAGATTACGGCGATTTCACAGCCGTCCAGAGCATCGATTTGGAGATCGCTGCGGGGGAAACGTTTGGTTTTATTGGTCCCAACGGAGCAGGGAAAAGCACCACGATCCGGTTCCTAGCGACGCTGTTGCGGGCAAGTCGTGGTAGCGGATCGGTGGCCGGTTGTGATGTGATGGCAGATCCCGTCGGCGTGCGGCAATCGATTGGCTACATGCCCGATAACTTCGGCGTCTATGACGGTATGCGTGTGTGGGAGTTTTTAGACTTCTTTGCCGTGGCGTATCGAATCGGACGCACTGAGCGAAAGCAGATTATCGACAACGTGTTGGAGCTATTGGATCTCGGCCACAAACGCAATGATTTTGTCAACGGGTTGTCGCGGGGGATGAAGCAGCGATTGTGTTTGGCTAAAACGCTTGTGCATGATCCACCGGTGCTGATCTTGGACGAACCTGCCTCGGGACTGGATCCGCGTGCACGAATCGAAGTCAAAGCGTTACTGAAAGAGCTACGGAAAATGGGCAAGACCATTTTGATTAGTAGCCATATTCTGACCGAGCTTGCTGATTGCTGTACATCGATCGGCATCATCGAACGTGGCGAGTTGTTGATGAGCGGTCCGATTGGCAGCGTGTATCGGCAAATCCGCCGCAACCGTATTGTCGAAATTGACTTTCTGACAGGACTCGAAGCAGGACTCTCAATCCTCAGAAGCAGTCCCGCCCTGCGGTCGCTTGAACAAGAGCCCACCCGCGTGATTGCTGAGCTGGAAACCGATGACGAAGGATTGGCGAATCTGCTCGACGAATTGATCAAAGCCGGCGTGCGGATGCGCTCGTTCAACGATCGCGATCCCACGCTTGAGGATGTCTTTATGACGGTGACCCGAGGCTTGGTCACGTAAAAAAGGTCGTAGATCGTTCGGGGCACGCGATGAAAAAGCCGGATAGGTTTCCGGTCTGTCGTAGCATTCTCGACATGCCGGATGCCTGGCTCCTATTCACAAATCCGCGAACGCGTCAACGACGCTACGGCTCTTAGCGACCAAAGATTTTGTCGATGCCACGACCAAGTTGCTTCTGCAAGTAATTCTCAGCGGAATCTTGGACCGCTTGCACGCCTAATTCGGTCACCACCTTTCGCACGCCCGACGAATCGAGACGAGGACGCGAGAACGTGCCTTCGATCGGTAGCGTGACCGGTTGTCCGGCCAAGCCCTGCAGATTGCTGCCCAGCCATCGAGCGTCCAATGGAACTTGCGCGATCAAATTCAGATTACCATCAAACGAAACGTTCCCGCTGGTGACCACTTGGGCGCGGTCCACTTCGAAGAACATTCGTTGGTGGCTGACGATGCCGTGGTCGACGGTGAAGTCGACGGTTTGTGCAGGCACACGAATCAACGTTGTCTCGGTATTCACCGCCGCTTGGGGCGTCCCGATCGATGCGAGCGAACGCAGTTGTTTGATCCCGCCGATGATTTGATTTGCCATTGGACCCGAATTCATATCGATCGAATCGATGTTCAAACGCCCCACAACGCGGCTCTGTTCCGGTCGATCGATGACCACAATGGCTTCGTCAATTTCGGCACTTAGCGTTCCATCGATGCGAGTCGTATTGGCCGCTAACGGAGCTAGATACTTGAGCCAGCGATCGGTCATGTCGGGTGTTAAACGGATCGATTCCGCCACCCGGCCTGGTTCAATTCGCATCCACAGCGGCCCCGGTCGATAATGGACATCGCCTGCGATATTGAGTCGGCCTTGATCGACTGGGATCGACGCGGGGGACACGAAAACACTCGTTTCGGTCAATCGCACAGGAATATTGGCCTGACCAAAATTAACTCCGGCGACTTCCCCTGCCTCCCAGCCGAGGTTCGCCAGGACGTTGATTGCAATATGCTCGTCGGTTTGACGCTTGACGGCAATTTCGATCGGCGTCTCCTGGACTCCTTGTAATTGAATCTGCGTTCCGACAAGTTCGCTGAGTCGATTTGCGACTTCGGTCATCTTGATTCGCGCCGGACCTTTAATCGAAACGTCGCCGAGCGTGTTATTCCAAACCGCGTGACCGGTTAAGCTTGTCGCAAACCAGTCGCTTGACAATTTCAGCGAATCGGTCACCACACCGCCACTGGTTGGATCGACATGAATGGTCCCGTTAATTTTTACATTCGGTTCTGCCCACACCACTCGCGAACCTGAGTTCAAACCTCTTGCAGTTGATGGAGGCGAATTCGCTGTGCTCGCCCCCGCTGCATTACGAACAGGGCCAACCAATTGCGAGGCCGCGCTTGCTTGAGCGGGTTGAACGACGGCGACGCCTTTGCCATTCAATTCGGTTTGAATGGCATAGCGTCCCTTCGAATCCGTGACGATAAAGCGACCGTCGCAATCGCCCATTACCAACCAGTCATCGGTTTGGACTGATTGCCCAGGCCTGTAACCCACTTGGCTGATTGCAGGAAGCACACGGTTTGCCACTCGGGTTTTCATACTGCCCTGGATGCGTTCGAGTTTCGCTTGCCAAGCGATTTCCAGGTCGGTTCGCTCGGCACTCCATTCCCCTTCGATGGCGGCGGTGACGGCGTTTCCGACGATCGTCAACGACCGACAATCCAGCGTCGAATTGGTCCAGTCATAGTCGCCGCTGAAATGCAGTTTGACTTCGGGTTGGCTGAAATAGCGATCGGCGTAGGCGACGTGCGGTTGAGTCAATTCGATTGTCGTTCCTGTCAACCGGCCGCCCGAGGACGAGATATCTGCACGTGCATTCATGCTGAATCCGCCGTCGAAATCATGTAATTCCGCTGGCAACCACGGGCCCAACGTATCGGCCAGAGCTTCGAGACGTCCGTCGCCTTGGATGCGCAGCGGAAATCGCGTGTTCGCATCGGGGTGTTGGATCCCTTGAACTAGTTCCGCTCGTAGATTCAGCCCGCTGCTTGAAAGCGTGGCATTGGCCACCGACAACGATTCGATCTGGCCGGCTTGCCATTGGCCCACGGCGTCGACATTCATGCGTAATGCGGGATGACGCAGCCGATTGCCACCAGGCAGTTCGATCAACAGATCCTTGGCGTCGCCCGTTCCCGTCAATCGCCACTGATCGCCACCGGACGCATTCCATTGGATCTTGCCGCGAGCGGATCCGGCTAGTGATGAACTCGACAAGTCGATGATCGGACGCAGCATATTAGCCAAACGCCCAAAGTCGACTTCGATATCGGTGGCGCCACTTTGCAAGTTGCCTTGTCCGCTGGCCGCAGCAAACGAACTCGTCAGCTTGAATTGTTCGGCTTGGATGCGGTCTTGGTTACTGGACACGATTGCGGTCATCTCGACCGGGTCGATTACCACTGCTTGACCACGCGATCGCGCACGTAGTGCATCGCTGCGAAGACTCAAACGTCGTCGCCGAGCGTCACTCGATGGCAATGATTCGATCGAAGCTAGGGCTCGTCCGGAAACCAATTCCGCATCGTTTCGGATTGGCAAAACGCCGGGCAAAGCATGGTCTAATGCCGCCAAGTCGACTTCGGCGCTTGCGGTCCCTTCGAGTGCATCTAGCCAACGCACCGGATTGTCACTTGCTCCGACTAAGGTAATCGAAGTGGAAAAGGCGCCGTCGAGTTTCAATGAGGCGAAATCGGTTGTCGCCACCAATCCCTGACCAATCACACGATCGTTTTGTAGCGTCAAGCGGCCGTCAAGCATCGCAAGCTTGTTGGTCCAGCGGCGGGTGTCTTGCTGAAGATTCGCCGCCTCAAGATTACGAACTTGAAATTGAGTCACGTCGGCGTCGACCGATCCATCTGGGCCGCCACGAATGATTAAATTGCCGGTTGCATCGCCTACTAACTGAGCGGGAATCTGATCCGCATAGGCACTTAGGCGACGGCGAGCCAACGAGACCACCGATAGCGGCAACGAGTCACAGGTCAGATCAATGTTCCAAGGCGATGTCGAACTGGAATGGTCGAGCGAAGCAAATTCGAACTCGACCGCGCCTTGCAGTGATCCCTGGCTGCCTCTCGGTTCAGCCAAGACGCCGGTGAAACGACTCTGCAATGAATCGTCTTGCAATTCCAGCTTCGTACTTGCTTGTGAAAATCGCCAAGTCTCGCCCGTGATCGCGTCTTTCACCGTCAAGGTTGCGTCGCTGATATCGACTGTCGCGGTCGTGGATGGTCCGTCGGTGGCAGGTTGTTCGAGCAGGATTCTTAGATCTTCTTCGACGCTGCTCTGCCCATCGCGAACATCACATTGGATGTCGACTCCACGGACAAGGATCGGACCGAGATCCCGTTTGGTGGTTCCAACCAAGTCCATTACGGTCAATTCGGTATCGAGTTGCTCGACCCTGCACTTGCTGCCCGCTTCGCGTCCTTCGATCGACAAACCAGTAATACGTAGCGGCGTCACCCAACCGACACGGATCCCTTCGGCGCTGGCATCAAACCCGTACGCTGAAGCGGTGCGAGCGACTATCGATCTGCCAACCGGCGAATGGCTTACCAGACTGGGGGCGGCAAGTAGCAAGAATCCGACGAACAGCAGTCCGCCGAGCAGGTAGTACCGCCGCCGTCGGTTGCGATTTTCGCGTCGACGATGCGTTTGTTCCTGCTGCGTTCGCTCGAGTTGATCGAGCAAAAAGTCGTCGGTGGTCACAGGCACATCCTTGCCGCCATTCGTAACGAAGAAGAGAAGATCCGGACCACAGTGTAGCGGCAATGGCCTCAAAAGCCCAAGATGAGTTTTCATGCCGCTTTTTAGCGACTTTTGCCCACCAAATTAGCTGAAGAGGGCGAAGTTTGGTACGAAAGCTGCCATGCAAATACTAGAATGGAAACATCCGGTGCCCCTGTTGGCGGAAGTTGAAAGTGGCTGAATCAATTTGATTCCGCCGCCCGCGGTACCGACGAAAACCCTGACGCTTTCTTTTCTTTCGAAGTCGACGGTACAAATCATGATCTATAAGCTTGTGCTTAAAAACGAAGTGTCTGGGCTAAATCGTCGCAGTTGGACGTTCAAGCCGCCTGTTTGCTTGGGACGTGATCCCGAATCTAATCTGTGCATCAATCATCAATCGATCAGTCGTCAACATTGCCAATTCTCGCTCAATGGTGACGAAGCTTTGGTGATCAAGGACTTGGGGTCGACCAACGGAATCTATGTTGATGACAATCGTGTTCAGCAACATGTGCTGATGCCAAACCAAGTGGTGCAGATTGGAGCGTTGGAGCTGGAAATACAATTTTCATCTCCCGATGAACTCGCCGAGTCGCAGCAGTATCCACGCGAAGGCAATGTAGATCGAACGCGTCCGTTGCCGGTGTACCAGCTCGATGCTCCGGTTGAGGCCAAACCGTGGTGGCGCCGCGTGCTAGGGTGATTCCGATTTGTTTTGGCGAAAGATGAAGATCAATCGCCTCGCTTCTACCTTTCGAGGCTGCGTTTTTTATAGGCCGGATCGAGCAAACGGCGTCAATGCCGGATCGGCGGACGCCATTGAGAATTTCACATCGGTCCGAGTCTCATTCGAGATGGCTATCGATCGCGGATCCGGCATGATCCTGCGTCCTTGATTCGGCCTACTACTCGTCCCTCAACACGATAACCCAACACCAACACATACGAATCAACCGATCGCACTTTGGATCCGTTGGACCAACGGGCGAGTCGCTTCGGCGGGGCTGCACAATTGATAGGTCGATGCGGCCAGGAAACGGTTTCGCCATGCTGGTGAAAGCACGCGGTAATCCTCAAGTGCCGCCGAGCTGAACTTGTAGTCGTGCGAATCGTTGCCTTTTAGAAACACCAAACGTCGTGCATGATCCACAACGTCTTGGGGATTGCCGCCAGCGGATAAGAGTCGATACATCTGAAGCGATGCTTCTTTGCGACTCTTGCCCATTGTCTCGAACACGTCGGTTACTGTTGGCGAATGATCGCTAGGTTCGGTTGATGCCAATTCATCGATGCGAGTTGCACTCAAGCTGCCGCGACGTGCTGCGGCATCGCGGAACAACGGTAAAAATGACGCGTTTTGCAGCAGCAGTACTTTGCGTGTCTGTTCATCCGATGCAGCGGAGAAAGCGTGATGGATTGCGTTGGTGGTCGTGACCGAATGCAGCGAAACAATCCCACGTTGACGCATCAACAATTCTCCTGCCGAGGCAAACAAGCCGTCCCAAATCGATTGGACGGCAATGTTTTTCTCAACGAGCTCTGCAACCATTTCGCTTGCCTCGATCGGTGAACAATCGTGGAGCGTCCTCACCAGATCGCGAGTGGCACCATCATCGATCTTTCCTCCCGCGAGCGATGTCGACATGTTTTGTGCAGCAATCCGATTGAGACGGCCAGGCCGATCGGCTTCCAGATCACTCGTCGATGGATTCGGTTCGTCGTTGTGATTTAGGATTGCGTAAACAAGACTTCGCATCACAGGTTCGGCATACTCCCATCCGATCGTTTGCAATGTGCGAAAGGCATTGGACAGATAGATGACTTTATGTCCGATGCTGCGAAAGTCACGAGCAGCGTAGCTGCTGAGCACTTCAAAAACACGATTGGCGCCCTCGTGCCGGACCAACGCAGTAATTGCGGCGTCCGCGGCCGACTCGTCCCATCGTTCCAGTGCTGTGCGAAGTTCTTTTTCGGCGTGCGTCGCTTTGGGCAATGCGGATTCCTCAACCGTCGGCATCGTCCAGTTACCTTCGCGAACGTCCCGTGCTTGCGAGCTTTTAAAATTGTCGATGGCCCAGAAAAGCGGCAGCCAACGGTCTTCGTCGGGGCCGCTGATGCTGGCTAAATGAGCGGAGTTGACGACCAAGACGGCATGGAATTTGAAGCCTACCGAGGGACGCGGTTCGACATTACGCACGCCTGCAAGCAACAAGGCGGTAAGCAGTTCACGATAGCTGAGTCCCGCTTTGACACGTTTCGCCGTCGCTTCGATGATCGATTGCTGAGGCGTATCTTCGAGGAACCGTACCAGTGGCTCTATATCACTAGAAAACCGAGCGATGCCGCTGTCGATCGTAACGTCGGCCGCCGCAAGCGGGCCAAGCGAATGAAGCAAGCTGCTGAGTCCTAAACCAGCCGCTGTGGAAGCCAAGAACGTCCGCCGCTGTAGCACTGACATGTGATCATCTCCGGTAAATGAGTGTTACCTACGATTGTAGCGACTTCCCCAGCCCCAACCTACTTCCCACAGGGACAGTTCCCACAGGGACAGAGAGTTCCCACAGGGACAGAGCATTTCGCTTACCAACGCGACTCACCACATGCCAACATAAATGCCAGCAACCATCCAATACCCTCCCCAAAACAGGGACGGAGCATGTTATTGAGGGGCGTAAGACCGCTCATAAAGCAGGGACAGTCCCTGTATAGGGACAGGGCATGACGTCGGGGTGAATGAGGTTAACATGAGAGAGCTACCGGAAAGGTCCTACACGTTTTCGACGTTGCCTACAGCCGAGTCTGGCACAAAACACGAGCTATTTTGGTGGAGATGCGGTTGATGCTCGCCTGTTGCTGCGCAGTTTCTTTATCGACGACACGTCACCACGCTCAACACCTGAAAAGAATAAATGCTCGCAAGCTAATCCGCTTGGGTGAGTAGCTCTCGGGCTCTTCGCCGCAAATGATAGCGGCGGTGGGTGCGGTGGCTGCGCAGCGGATCGATGCT
>NZ_ANOG01000534.1 GCF_000346295.1 Rhodopirellula maiorica SM1
GGTTCGGCGATCCTGAATGCCAACCGCTGCTGATGCGTTTGAAGACCGATTTGGTAGACGTGATCGAAGCAACGATCGACGGACGCCTGGCTGAACTCGAACCGCTGCAGTGGGACGAACGACCCAGCATTTGTGTCGTAATGGCAAGCGAAGGTTACCCCGGCGATTACGAAAAAGGACGTGTGATTAGCGGGTTGGACCGCGCTGCAGAGCTAACCGACGTCAAAGTTTTTCATGCGGGCACCGCCATCAAGGATGGCGAGGTCGTTAACGCCGGTGGTCGCGTGCTAGGTGTGACTGCGATCGGAAATTCGATCAGCGGCGCGAAATTGCAAGCGTACAAGGCGGTCAAAGAAATTCGCTGGCAAGGCGCCTGGTGTCGTAAAGACATCAGCGACAAGGCGCTGGAGCATTCCAAGTAATCGCATCACGATGGCTCATCTCTCTGTAGCGAAACTCGCCAAGAGTTTCGGGGCGTGCCGTGGGATAGGCTTCCAGGCTGTCATAGCATCCTCGACAGGCTGGAAGCCTATCCCACATTTACAGGCTAGAAGCCTATCCCGCATTCACAGGCTGGAAGCCTATGCTACGTCTCTTGCAGCGAAAGTCGCCAAGTGTTTCGAGCTGCAAAAAGCCAGGGACGTCAATTCTTAGCCGGCTTTATAAAAGGTAAAGTCGCGGACATCGACGCAGTCCATTCCGGCTCGTGCGGCGGCGTCGAGTCCGAGTGGCGAATCTTCGAATACCAGGCATGTCGCTGGAGCCACTTCGAGCCGTTCGGATGCTTTTAAAAACACATCCGGTTCGGGTTTGTGTTTTTCGGTGTCCTCGGCTGTGACGACGGCGGCAAACAGCGATTCCATTTGCAAGTGTTTGATTTGGGCCCATACGCCTTCGCGGTCGCCGCCGCTGGCCACAGCCATCGGCACGACGTTGTAATGGGCGTGGGCGATATCGCAAACGCGTTGCAGTGGCGTTAGCCGCGGAATCCGTCGGCGAAACGCGAGTTCTTTTTCGACTCCCGCTACCTCGGGGTCGACATCGACCGATTGTTCTTCGGCCAAGACGCGAATGATTTTGTTGGTCGGCATGCCAGCCATGCTATAGAACTGCTGTTCGGTAAACTCGATGCCAAATCGAGACATCGTTTCCCGCCATGCTTCGAAGTGCAGCGGCATCGAATCGGTGAGCGTACCATCACAATCAAAGATCAATCCGCCATAGCGGCTAAGGTCATCCACGTGTTTGTCCGTCGTGCTTCGGAAAATGGGTATCCATAAACGAACGTGGCCAACCTCTTGCGAGATTGGCCACGAAAAACGTTACTCTCGTTTTGTCTGTCTAGACTAGCGAGTGGTCATGGTTTCGAACAGCGAGTAATACGCATCTTCGCTGGGACGCGATGCTTGTGCAGGCGTCGGCAGCGAGTACGGTTGGGGGGATTCCGGGGCAACCGCTTCGACAGGCGTCGGAGCCGGAGGTGCCGGTGCGTACTCGATTGCCGGATGGGCACCGTGGGTGTCGCAGCAGGTTGCTTTCTTTTCGGCCGACCACGAGTACTCGCACTTGGGGCACTTGTAGTCTTTGGTCTTCAAGACGCAGATGCGGCGAGTTTTCGCACCATTGTTGCAAACCGCATCGCAGCTTCCCTTTTGCCAAGGGAAAACGACGCGTGGGATGCAGATCACTTTGGATTCGACTTCGAAGCAAGTCTTCGTTTCATCGACCACGTCGACCGAAAAGTTGCAGCGATGGTCGCAGGCTGGGCATTTGGTGCAGCAGCCGGTTTGGTCGAGCAGTTTGTGACCGGATCCCGCGGCGGCTTGGTTCACGGCCAGTGGCATCGTGGCGATCGCGAGCAAGCCTGCGGCGAGCGTCATACGGAGAGTTTGATAGAACATTTTCGGGTCCTTTCCTTGGACAAATGATTGGATCAATTTTAAGCGGTGGGTGAGGTTTTGATTTTCAAGCCAGGCTTAGAAATCAGCCATGAAACGAAAACCAAGTGTGGTGAAATCACCATCGATGCCTGCGGTCAACGGCACGGTAGTGCCGTCGGGACCACTGTTCTCTTGGCCTTGTCCACCGTTTTCGATCGAACCCCAAATCAAGTTGGTTTGCACCTTCGAGTAGGCGGTCCAGTACCAATTCAATCCGGCGGTGACGGCGTGACCATCGCCCCCACGAATGTCTTCGTCGCTAAGGTCGAGGTAGTCGTAGCGTAGTGCCACGGCGACCGCACCCAAGCCCCGGCCGGTTCCGCCGGTGCAGCGGTCAACCAAGAAGAAATTCTCGAATGGTTTCACTCGATCAATCGTTCCCGACACGCGGTCCAAAGGAATGTGTTCGCCGGTCAGGAAGTACGACGCAAAAATGTAACCGCCGTGGAAGAACAAATCTTCGCCCGAGAATCCACCTGCCGCCTCACGTCCTACCCAGTTACCGTAGTATTCGCTGGTGATTTGCAACGCACCAATATTCAGCATGAATTCGTAGCCGAGTTGTTGGTAGTCCTCGGCGCCCAAGATGCGATTGGTGTTCCACCAACGTGAATCGGATCGCGCCAAAGGACGTGTGCGGAAACGAGCTTCGTTGGTGTTTTGGTCGGCGTCGGTTTGGCCATTGGGATCGGTGTCATTTGCGGATCCGGCGATCGCCAAGTGCAAATAGCCACGGCCACCGCTGACTTCATCGTACCAGGGGCTCGAAGCCAACCGGCCGTAAACACCGGCTTGCATATCGTCACCACGATAGCGTCCGTCGTTAACAACGTTTTCCAATAGAAAAACACCGTAACGCCAGTTGAACATCTCGTCATCGCTGTAGCCGTACATACATGCACCGAGGCGACGAGCGTCTTCGTTGAACGTCTCGACTGCCAAAGGACGCTCGGCAAAAACGTTGTGACGGCTACTGTTCAGATGGTCCAGTCCGAGTGGACGCTTTTGGTTACCCAACAAGAATGTGTGGTTGCCCGGCAGGTGTTTCCAGCCAATGTACGCGTCTTTCAACTCAGGCGAGTTAGGGTTGTTGAAATCGATTTGCAATCGATACAGCATGTTGCTCGGGATGTCGCCGGAAATCTCCATTCGCAACCGGCGGAAATCCCAGCGATCTTCGGGGTCATCCAGCGGATCGCCGGTTTCCAGGAAGTTGGTTCCCGCGTCGGATTCAATGAAGTTCCAGTGATCCAAGTGAACACGACCACCAATTTTCATGGTCGGTTTTTTCTTTTTGGCAGCCGATTCGTCGGCGAGTTTGTCTTGGTATTTTCCCCAAGACTCTTCCATCTCGTCGACGCGTTCGAGCAGCTCTTTGTAGTCGTTTGCGGGAACCGACTCGACAATCGGTCCTTCGACCGGTTCGCTCGACTCTTCACTACCAATCTCTCCGTCATCTAACAGACCAAAAGGTTGGTTGTAAGTCGTTGCTTGAACCTGGCTGCCGCTCATGGTTGGGAACTCAATGGGGCCGTCGCCAAGTACCACTCCGGCCGATTGGGTCGCGAAAGCCAAGAAGACTCCCGCGGCCGCAAGCCGGGCTTGCAATTGGTTGGTACGAAACGTGATTCGCATCGTCTTAAACTTCCATGTAATTGTAGTGGCAGGGCTGGTCAATCCGTCGGGATGGGGACCTTCGAAAAGGGCCAGCCACTTGTTTGCCGATCTGATAAGGCCAACCTCGTGTTGGCACTTGGAACACTCGCTGCTTTGACTTCGATGCGTCAAACGCCGTTGCCGAAATTAGCGGGGGTCCGTTGCTAGGGAATATCGGACCGGGTTGATCAAAACACCCATTCGAAGTGGGGTAATTGGCATCTGCTGAAAAATAGTCACTTTACGATCGATTCAGTTTTTCCAGCGGGATCAACAGCGTGTATCGTTAGATCTACTACAATCGATAGAACATTATGAAGTTTCAGTAAAAGCATGTCGGTCTCGGTGCTGATGGATGATCCAAACCGCTCCATCTTGGCGTGTTGTGGCGTTTTAGAGCCCTTGTTCGCCTCGAAGCGGGCTCGGCGAGACTGACTGTGTGAAAAAACGGTGAAGCCATCCTCTTATCGGAAAATGTTCGTATGATCCGAACTTTCAATTGGAGGTTCCTTCGTTTGGGGGGACTCGTGTTGTCGGTCGTGGCATTGCATTCGTTGTCTCCAGCACAATCGTTACCGTCCGATGGCGAAGTGAAGGCGTCGCTGCATCGCGCCACGCGGTTGATGACCCAGCAGATTGCCGATCATGGCGGCTATGCTTGGGTATCGAGTGTTGATGGGCGTTTCAGCCATGGCGAAGGCGTCGCCGGAGCCGACCGTGTTTGGGTTCAGCCGCCGGGGACACCTGCCGTTGGACTCGCCTTCTTGGCCGCCTATCACGCTACCGGCGACGCCATTCATTTGGATGCCGCCAAGGCGGTCGGCGGTGCATTGGTTCAAGGCCAATTGCAAAGCGGTGGCTGGGGATACTCGATCGAATTTGATCCCAAGCTGCGTGCCCGTTTACCCTACCGTGTGCTGCTGAAGCAATCCGGTGCTTCGCTCTCGAAGACATTTACCGAGGCACCGACGCCGTATCCCGGTGGCTGGGATGTTTGGAGTAGGCGGCAGTTCAAATCCAATATGACGCTGATTGATGACGACACCACTCCCTGTGCGATTCGGTTTCTGTGCGAATTAGATCGCACACTCAAGTTCAAGGATGCGACCGTTCATGAAGCGGTTGAGTATGCACTGCGGTCGACGATGGCGGCTCAGTATCCCGGTGGCGCATGGGGGCACAACTACGACCGATTTTCAACCCAGCAGCCTAGTGTTGATCACTATCCCGTGATCTCAGCGAGTTATCCCGAATCGTGGAGCCGGACGTGGACAAAGTCGTTTGACGGATGCTACATGCTGAACGATCGCATCACGCAAAATATGGTCGAAACGATGTTGTTTGCCTCCCGTGTTTACAACAACGAACGTTATCGCTGCAGTGCGTTGGCGGGAGGCGATTTTTTGTTGCGTGCGCAAATGCCGGAACCACAACCGGCCTGGGCCCAGCAGTACGATCGGCATATGCACCCAGCTTGGGATCGTAAATTCGAGCCGCCTGCGATTTCGGGCCGCGAGTCTCAGGATGCACTGCGAACCTTGTTGGTCTTGTTTCGCGAAACAGGAGAAACGCGTTTTCTAGAGCCGGTGCCACGAGCGATTGCCTATCTGCGGACGTGTTTGCGAAGCGACGGCAAGCTCGCTCGCTACTACGAACTGAAAACGAATCGTCCAATCTATTTCAATAACGACTATCAAATTAGCTACGACGACCGCAGCATGCCTGATCACTATGCGTTTGTCGTCGATTCGGATCTGGAAGCGATCGAGCGAGACTATCAAACGCTCGCGTCGGGCAAACCCTTGGTGCGGAACGCTCAAGTGAGTGATCAGCAGGTTGCGGACGTGATTCGCTCGCAATCCGCTAGCGGTGGTTGGTTAGAACAGGGTTTCGTACGCGACGAACAGGGCAAAAAGGTGACGCCGAAGGAAGGCGTCGTGTCGTCGGCAACCATGATTGCAAACATCGAATTGCTCAGCCAATTTCTCGAGCAAAACTGAGCCATGTCGCCTCAATCGTAGCGGAACTTGTTAAGATTTTTGAATCCACTGGAGACTTCGGCCACTGGAGCCTTCGGCCACTGGAGCCTTCGGCCACTGGAGACTTCAGATCGTTCGCTACGGACAACGAGCGTCTTTGACGGTTAAACCGGCTGACTGTGAAACGACTAATTCAACAAGCCGCCTGCGGCTTCCGCTACCCCAGGCCATCGTCACGCGTTACATTAGCTGTATGACTACTACATCAATCAAACTTGCTGTTCATGGTGCCGCGGGACGAATGGGGCGACGCGTTGTTGCTCTGGCTTCGGAAGACACCGAATTCCAAATCGTTGCGGCGATCGATCACGCGGGAAACCCACTGCTAGGCCAAGATGCCGGAGCGGTCGCTGGGTTCGCGCCCATCGGAGTAGCGCTTTCGTCGGATTGGCCCGAAGAAGTCGATGTGGTGATCGATTTCTCGCTTCCCGAAGCCCTGAATCATTGCATCGAAACGTGTGTCGAGGCGAGCACTCCGTTGGTGGTCGCCACCACTGGGCTGAGCGACGAGCAGAAAACAAAGCTCGAAGCTGCCGCAACACTGATCCCCATCGTTTGGGCGCCAAGCATGTCGTTGGCGGTCAATTTGACGATGAAGTTGGCCGAGCAGGTTGCGGATACGCTGGGGGATGTCCAGGGTGGCTTGGATGTCGAAATCATCGAACGTCACCATCGTTTCAAAGCCGATGCCCCCAGCGGCACCGCGCTGAAGTTTGGTGAATTGATCGGTAAGAAACTGAGCGATGAAACGCTGCATATTCACGGCCGCGAAGGTCACACCGGCGAACGCACGCGAAACGAAATTGGTTACCACGCGGTCCGTGTCGGCGATAATCCCGGTGAACATACGATTGTGTTCGGGATGCTGGGCGAGAAAATTGAATTGAACGTCGCCGCTAGCAATCGTGATTGTTATGCCGCCGGAGCTCTGGCGGCAGCAAAATGGCTGCAAGGCCGACCCAAGGGACTCTACAACATGTTCGACGTGCTGGGGCTCGAGTCGTAGCTAGCAGGCTATTGATTTAGTCGAAAGGCAAATCGCATTTGTGAGCCGAGGGCCGTAAGGCACCGGGTAATGCGTGGAACCCGGCCGCTGACGCGCGGGCGGCTCATTAAATCAACAGCCCGTCAGTGGTGAATCGGCGGAGCTGCTCTGCTCGGTCTTGAAGTATCTTTATGGCAAAGTGTGACCAAGGCTATTTGTGCGAAGTCTGTGGCCAGGACGTGGCGGCGATCGTCGATAGCGATCTGTATCTCCGCTACGTGATTGGCGAGCTTGATCCCGAGGTGCTGCACACCACACCCGAGCGGCATCTTCGCTGTAACCCGGTGCTCGCTCAATTTATCGACCACCCGGACTTTGATCGCGTCGTGGTCACGGGCGAGATGGGGCTGGCGAATCTCGATCCCGACTTTGTGGCCGAGCGAGTCGCGCTGATAACGCGTGGCTACGAGCGGCTGCGTGAGATCGCCGCCAGCGAGGGAGATCGGGACGTCACGTCGTACCCGCTGCCCGAAGTGATCGACCGCTATCGCCAATAAACGGACGTCGCACCCATCGTCTAGTGGCGGTGGTGTGTTTGGCAATTGTGTGTTTTTCGTGAAGCTTTTCCTGCGACACTCCCCTGCCCTTTCCCAAACCTGTCCTGTCCCAAGCTGGCGCGGCCGCGGTTCTCATCGGCGTCGCGGCGGGAGGGGCGTTTCTGCTAAGATTTCGCGGTCCCCCGAAAATGTGACCCCTTCATCAAGCGAAAAAACGTGCCAAGCCATCTTCTAAGACGCGGTTTTCTCGGACTGCTCGCCGCCCAGTTTTTCGGAGCCATGAACGACAACGTGCTCAAAGGCGTGTTGACGTTCATGGTCATTCAAGGTGGTTTGTGGGCCGGTGATCTCGGCGAAGGAGGTCAAGGCATCGTGGGCATCTGTTTTACGTTGCCCTTCATTTTTCTGTCGGGCTATGCAGGCCAAATCGCTGATCGTTATTCCAAGCGAACCGTGACGATGTGGGTGAAAATTGTCGAGATCCCGATCGTGATCCTCGCGGGGATCGGATTCATGATGGGCAGTTTGTGGGTCACGCTGCTGGCCCTACTTGCGCTGACCTGTCAAAGTTCGTTTTTTGGCCCGGCGAAATATGGCATGATTCCCGAATTGGTCGATGACTCGGATCTCAGCCGCGCCAACGGAACGATCAATATGATGACCAACGTCGCGGTGATCGTCGGCACGCTGGTCGCCGGTGTGGTCAGTGATGCCTTCTTTCCTGACCAAATTCGAGGTCTGATTTGGTTGCCGATGGTCGTGTTGGTTCTGATCGCGATTGCGGGATTGGTGTCGGCATTTTTGTTGACGCCGCTGCCGGCAGGCGATCGCAATGCAAAATTTGATTTCAATCCGCTTACCACCTATATGACCACCGTACGTGAGATGTCCAAGACGCGGTTGTTGATGGTGATGATGGCGTGGGGCTACTTTTATCTGCTGGCCGGAATCGCACTGTTTATCGTACCCGAGTACACCGAGGTGCTGAAAATTTCGAGCACCGAAGCGAGTGTGCTGATGGGCGTATTGGGAGTTTCAATCGGAGTCGGCTGTGCCGTGGCCGGTTTGTTGTCGGGGCATCATATCGAGCCCCGTTTGATCCCGATCGGGGCCGCCGGTTTGGTCGTTTTCTTTGCGCTGTTGTCGTTTGTGCCGCCATCGCTTCCCGATTTGCAACCGATGTTGCGGGTGGCGCTGAGCAACGTTGGCTTTTTTATCTTCGGAGCCGGCTTTTTTGCTGGATTCTATATCGTTCCGCTGCAAGCGCTGCTGCAGTACATGTCGCCTGATAGCGAACGAGGTCGGTTCTTGGGTACCGCCAACGCCGTCTCGTTTGTGTTTCTGACCGTCGCTGCCCTGCTGTACTGGGCGATTCGTCCCGCGTTCGGCGATGCCCCACAGCACATCTTCATGCTCAGCAGTATCTTGATGGCCGCCGGAGCCGCGTTCTTTCTGTGGCAACTGCGAGGCACGGGCATCCTGATCGGCAGCGGCACCGATATCGCCGCCAGCGAGTAAAGGGGCTTACCTATTCACCCTCCCAGCTTGCGTTGGGAGGGTCGAAAATCGAGCCTTCAGCGAGATTTTCGGGGAGGGTGGTGGCGCTGAACTTGTACGTTGCTACCGCAAATACTGCGAGGTTCCACCGCGTCCGCCCAATGCCATCTACTTTCGTAGTGGGACTCGCCAGAGTTCCTGGTGTTTCAACAACAAAGATGGGAATTCTGGCAAATCCCACTACTTGAGCATCCCCCAATGGTTGCCAAAGTAGATGGCATTGGGCTCGCGCCGTGCCGCTACCAAAGTAGATGGCATTGGGTGAACGCCCCCAGCTAACAAAAAAAGCCCAGAGTGCACGTCGCAACCCTGGGCTTTAAGTCTTCTGGCTGTTTTGGCCGGGAATCCCGCGTCCGTAAAATTAGTCTTTGATTTCGACCAACTGGCCTTCGCCAGCCATTTTGCGGATGTCTTCGGTGATTTTCATCGAGCAGTACTTCGGTCCGCACATGCTGCAGAAGTGGGCGCTCTTGAACGTGTCCTGGGGCAGCGTTTCATCGTGGTAACGCTGAGCGGTTTCCGGATCCAGTGACAAGCGGAATTGCTCGTTCCAATCGAAAGCGAAACGGGCTCGGCTGAGCGCGTCGTCACGGTCCTGAGCTCCTTTGCGTCCGCGGGCAACGTCGGCGGCATGAGCCGAGATCTTGTAAGCAATCACGCCTTGCTTGACATCTTCTTCGTTGGGCAGCCCGAGGTGCTCTTTCGGCGTCACGTAGCACAGCATCGCAGCCCCGTGCCAACCGGCCATCGCGGCGCCGATGGCGCTGGTGATGTGGTCATAGCCGGGTGCGATATCGGTCACCAAGGGGCCGAGCACGTAGAACGGAGCACCATTGCAAAGCTCGATCTGCTTTTCAATGTTCATTTGGATTTGGTGCATGGGAATGTGTCCTGGTCCTTCCACCATGACTTGCGTTCCGTTTTCTTGGCCCCGTTTGGTCAATTCGCCAAGCACTTCGAGTTCCGCGAATTGAGCGGCATCCGAAGCATCCGCGATCGAACCAGGACGCAGTCCATCGCCAAGCGACCAAGTCACGTCGTACTCTCGCATGATGTCGCACAGATCATCAAAGGCGGTGTACAGCGGATTTTGTTTGTTGTGAGCCATCATCCACTTGGAGATCAGCGACCCACCACGGCTGACGATGCCGGTCACTCGGTTGACGCTCAAATGCAGATGCTCGAGCTTCACACCGGCGTGGACGGTCATGTAGTCGACGCCCTGCTTGGCTTGGTGCTCGACCATGTCCAAGAAGTGCTGGGCGGTCATGTCTTCGATGTTGCCGCCGAGTTCTTCGAGCATTTGATAGATCGGCACGGTTCCGATCGGCACGGGGCTCTTTTCAATGATTTGGCGGCGGATGTTGTCGATGTCTTTGCCGGTTGACAAATCCATCACGGTATCGGCGCCATGATGGACCGCGGTGTGCAGTTTTTGTAGTTCTTCGCCGGCGTTACTGGTCACGGCACTGTTGCCGATATTGGCGTTGATCTTGCACTTTGCCGCGATCCCGATGCACATTGGCTCGAGAGCGCCGGCGGCATGGACTTTGTTTGCAGGAATGACCATGCGTCCAGCGGCGACTTCGTCACGGATCAGTTCGACAGCGAGTTCTTCTCGTTTGGCACAGAACTCCATTTCAGGAGTGATTTCGCCTGCGCGTGCCGCCAAAATTTGTGTTTTGCTCATGTTTTTGCTCCATCGGACGGCCAGCCTCGGATGATTCTTTGCTGTGCCGTCTCAGTAACGTCGAGATCGGAGCCCTGTTTATACGCTGCCAGAGCGAAATCGAGTAGGCGTCCGGTCCGGTAACCGCTCCCCGGTCCCCAACGATCGCAATTTCCCGTTAGTGGAGCCTGCTTCCTGACGCCGGAATCAGCATGATTCCCGTGATCGCCGCAGCGGAACGTTTTCACGGAAAACGGCTATGGCGATGCTCATTACCCCAACAGGCCAGCGGCACAGCCTGACGCTCACGGAGCACCTTCAAGTTCATTTGCTTGAGTTGCCAAAGTACACTCCACCAAGCGAAAATGGAGAGATCACCGACCCAATCGAGCAGTGGTGGTTTTTCTTTCGCCAAGCCGGTGACCTGACAGCGGAAGAGATTTCGCATCGCTTGCCGAACGCGATGTTTTCCGAAGCAACGTTTGCGAGATCGTAGCGGAAGCGATCATCTCGTCGTGAGTAGTAGTATGCCAGGTTTGCAGTGCGATTTGTAATGATGCTCAGATCTCTTCGCTGGGGATGAACTCGTTCATTGGCACGTCGCTGGCGTGGCCGCTGGGCGTCATTAGCGATTGATAGGTGCGATAGTCAATCGACTCAAGTACAAAGCGGACGCTGCCATCGGCCATCGCCATGTTCACTCCGCCGGTGTGAAGCGACGAGGGACGCGCCACGTCCGCCATGTTACGGGCGGTCATCGTTAGGTTGTACGTGTCACCGCCGTTGATCTTGTGAAGCGGTTGAGGGGCTGGGGCGCCGGCAAACTGTTGTTCATCTTCAAAATGCCACACGCTGCCTTGCAAGTATCGTGACTCGACGGGATAGACCGTCACCTCTTTTCCGCCGACCGTTGTGATATCAGTCAAATGATCCGTGTTGCCGGTCATCCGAATCAGATGCCAAGGTTGGGCTTGGTGATTCTCGCTGTACAACATCGTGCCGGTGGCTCCATCGCGAAAATCGTCGGTGCGAATTCGCTTGCCCGTCGGCACAAGCACCGTCGGGTTGCCTGGATCAAATCCGGCGTATCGATTGTTAAACACGCCGTTGGCTTTGGACATCGAATCCGCAAACGTGACCGTGTGAGTGCCATCGGTTGGACGTGTGTAAGTAAACGGAAATGAGTCGGCATGCATCCCGGTGTTGGCGATGTAGTGATTGATTCCGTGACGAGCCATCGTGCCGCTCGCACTCGGACACTGATAAAATTCAACGTTTGCCGCTGCGATTGTGCTGTAGCCTTCTTCGCTCGCAGGTCGCTCGCCCGCTCCGTCGGACAGCAACGGATACCGATCCAAGCTCCAGCGGTCATATAGCGGTTGACGATCAAGCTTGGCCAGCAACACGACCTGCCAACCTCCGACCTTGATGTGACGCGGAACATTGCCGCCGTAGCTGCCGGGATCCGCCGGGTCCATCCCTCCGGTGAATTCGCCAAATTGTTGCAGGTATCCCGGCAAGGTGTCGTGAGTGGTTTGGTGATTGAGTGTTGCCGTCGCGATATGTCGCAGTTGGTCAGCGCACTTCGCCCGGTTCATTCGTTCTTTGGCGGTGCTAATCGCGGGCAGCGTTAGCGAGACCAATATTCCGATGATCGCGATTACTACCAAGATTTCGACCAGCGTGAATGCGTCTCGACGGACGCGGTGAATGGGGAGCCGGAGTCGCATCACAACACCTTTTGCAAAGAGAAGAAGAGCTTGAAAAGAGACAATCTTGCCGTCCAAAAAATGGCAGCCGTCCAGCAGCTCGGAGATATGAGATTAGCAAATCCGCAACGCCAAGTCCAAAAAAATGACGATTTCGAAACCTGCCGAACCCCCTCTTGCGGCCGGGGTCGCCTGATATTGCTCTGCGATAGGCGATTCCAGTACGCTCGCGGTCCCGCCTGAAATGACCACAGCTAAACAGCTTGGAGCCCACCGATGCCAAATCACTCAATCTTGCCAAACGCCGTCGTTTTCCACGGAAAAACCGCTTTTTATTGGCAAAATCGACTGCTCAGCTTTTTGCTAGCATGGTTGATCCTACTTGGATTTGCCCCGGCGGTAAAATCCGAGATCTTGGAAAATCCGCTCGGGATCACCTTTCACAGCGAAGACCGCTCGGTTTCGTTTACCAGTGAATTTCCTGGCGGACGGATGAATGAATGCGTGCAGATTGCGGACGATGATTTTGCCGTTACGATCCAACCCGAATCGGATCCGATCAACGACAGCGCGTGGTATGCATTCCGCGTCAACTCGACCGAAGAGCGGACCATTTCGGTGCGTTTGAAATACGTCGGGGGCTCACACCGCTACGATCCCAAGATCAGCCGTGATGGCAAGACTTGGGAGAGTGCCGAACACCTCATGGCCGATCGACATCCCGCCGGTACCGAAGTGCGACTAAAAATCCCCGTCGATGGCAAGCCGTTGTGGGTTGCCGGTCAAGAACTGCTGAGCAGCGGTACGGTTGCCAAGTGGACGTCGGGTCTGAGCCAACAGCCGCACGTTAAGCGATCGGTGATTGGCAAATCCGTGCAAGGACGCCCGCTGTATCGATTGGACATTACCGAAACGGATCACCCCGACTTTGTTTTCGTCATCGCTCGCCAACATCCTCCCGAAGTTTCCGGTGCGATTGGGATGATGCACTTTGTTGACGCCTTAACATCCGACAACGATTTGGCAACTGCGTTTCGTAAACGCTACTGTGCCGTCGTTGTCCCGACGGTGAATCCCGATGGTGTGGCGCTAGGCAATTGGCGATGCAATGCCAACGGCGTCGATCTGAATCGTGATTGGATGCACTTTACCCAGCCCGAGACGCGTGCGTTACGCAACGAGATGCTCAAGTGCCGTCGCTCTGCCGACCAGAAACTGTGTTTGTTTATGGATTTTCACAGCACCTATGACGATGTGTTTTACACGCCACCTCGTGATGCCGATTTGTATCCCGCCGGATTCACTGACAATTGGCTTTCGGCGATTCAAAAACGATTTCCCAACTACCACGTCAACGGTGATGACAATCACCACGCCCATCGTTCGACCAGCAAAGCTTGGGTTGCCGATACACTTGGTGTCACCGCGATCACCTATGAATTCGGTGATGAAACCGATCGCGAAACGATCCGTCGCGTCGCGAGTGGTTCAGCCGAGGAAATGATGAAGCTGTTGTTGGCTCTGCCGGAAGCTGATGCTCAGGTGGCATCAGTTCCATGATTGATCCCGCTGCCAATCGTCGCCCGATCAAGTCACGTCAAATGCCAGTCTTTCAGCGACTTGCCTCGCGATTGGCCAAAACCTCGATCACCCCGAACCAAATTTCGGGCACAAGCATTTTGTTTGCTCTTGTCGCAGGCATCGCAATGGCCGCAACCTCGTCGTTCGAGGCCGCGATCGCCGAGCGAGGATTGTGGATTCTTGCTGCGGCAATGATTCAGTGCCGGTTGATTGCGAACTTGTTAGACGGAATGGTCGCCGTCGAAGGCGGCAAGAGTTCGCCCGTGGGCGATCTGTACAACGAGGTTCCTGATCGTGTCTCGGATTCCGCGATCTTTATCGGAGCGGGGTACGCGGTCGGCGGATATCCGCTGCTCGGATTTGCTGCGGCATTGGTCGCTGTGTTTGTTGCCTATGTTCGTGCGATTGGCGCGAGCGTGGACGCGGGACAAGTATTTGCAGGTCCGTTTGCTAAACCACAGCGGATGGCATTGATGACCACCATCTGTGTCGCGATGGCAATTTTGCCTTCCGCATGGCAGGCGGTCCCGTCGCAACCGCAGATCACGGTGGTGGGGATCGCATTAGCGGTAATCTGTATCGGCGGAATCATCACTGCGATCCGGCGGTTACAGAAAATCGCTGCGATTTTGAGACTGCGGAAATGAGTTTGCCGCTTTGCCTATCGCTAGGAAGCATCGATTCATGCCGGTGGTGTTAACCACCGGTTTGGAATGCAGCAAATCCAAGGCCGGAGGCCGACACATTTACTCAGTCATTGTGTCGGCCTCTGGCCTAAGCCGGACGTTCTCGTCTGCGGCCGAGGCCTACGCACTACCCGACAAGCCACCCGAACCGCTCTCCGTAATTTAGCTGGCTGGTGGCAGTCGCCCAGCCCCTGATGCAAAAACGGTCGGAAATTGCGGAGCGTTCACTTGCTTTCTGATCGGTCGACCCTTTTTCGGATCACAGCAGTTATGCTATTGGCATTCTGCGAATACGAATCCGTCGATCCCACCCCCAAAAAATCCCTCCGCTACGGTTAAACCTATGCCTCAACATGCCCGTCTCGTTATCCCCCTCTGCTTTGCATGGTCTTTGGTTTGCTTCAGCGGTGCTGCGACGGCCGAAGCACAAGACACAAAGTCCGCAACCTCCGCTGAAGCGGCTCCCGCCGTTCGGGCGTTCATTGACGACGAGGGACCGGGATGGCGATCGTTGAGCGAATCCGATTTTACGCAGGTCAACAGTGCGGCTGACACGTGGTCATGGAACGATGGCGTTTTGCACTGCACCGGCCGACCCGTCTCGGTGCTGCGGACGACCGAGCCGGTGAAGAACTTCGAAATGGTGGTGGAGTGGATGCATGAACGATCCGCCGGAAACTCAGGTGTTTTTGTTTGGACGACTCCTGAGTCGATCGAAAAACTCACCAAGGCAGGTAAGCCCGGTTTGCCCTCGGGGATCGAAGTTCAGATCCTTGATCACGGTTATACCGAAATGAGAAAATCGCGAGGCCAAAGTTTTGATTGGTTTGGTACCAACGGCGATGTTTTTCCGGTTAGAGTGAAAATGACGCCGTTTCCGCCGCTGTCGCCTGATGGCAGTCGCAGCTTCCCACGCAAACATCTTGCCAAAGGGCATGGCCATTGGAATCACTATTACATTCGCGCGATCAATGGCGAAGTCCGTTTGTGGGTCAACGGCGAAGAGGTTTCCGGAGGCACGGGGATCGAGCCGGCCGAAGGTTACCTTTGTCTGGAAAGCGAAGGATCGCCGATCCAATTTCGCAAACTCCGCATTCGTGAGTTGCCTTAATCTCTCGTCGCAACCCTTGTTCCGCTTTACGCACTTCTATTCTCACTACTCAGACCAATTCGCTTGCAACCATGACGCAACTAAAGCTAAGTTCGTTCCTAATGGTCGTCCTATTGGCGACGACCGCGATCACTGCCCGCGTGTCTTTCGCGGATGACGTTTCGTCCACCCCGCGACCGTTGACAACAGAGCTGCAATCGCAAGGAATCGAATCGACAACGGGCGAATTTCACGGGTTTACGCAGTACAATTTCAAGTTGGACGGCGTGGACTGCAAAATCGTCAGCCCCAAGCAAGCCGCCAGCGGGAATCCTTGGGTTTGGCGAGCTCGGTTCTGGGGGCATGAACCGCAGTTTGATCGTGCGATGCTCGAGCAAGGATGGCATGTGTGCTACTGCGACGTCGGAGGACTGTTTGGTGCGGATCCCGCCATCGAGCGTTGGGATGCGTTTTATTCGCTTAGCCAAAAGCTAGGGCTGCATGCGAAACCGTTTCTCGAAGGCATGAGCCGCGGTGGGTTGATCATCATGCGATGGGCTAGCGTGCATCCCGATCAGGTGGCTGGCATCTACGCGGACAACGCCGTGATGGATATACGTTCTTGGCCGGGTGGCAAAGGAACGGGAATAGGTTCCCCACGCGCTTGGACTGAATGTTTGGCGGCGTATGAGATGACGGACGAACAGTCTGCATCGTACAAAGCAGGGCCGCTGGATCGGCTCAAACGATTGGCCGATGCGGGCGTTCCCATCTTTGTGTTGATCAACGAAGCTGACGATGTCGTTCCACCGGCCGAGAATGGCGATCGATTGGTTGCCGAGTACAAAAAGCTAGGTGGCAAAATCGAAGTCATGCGTCGGCCGGGACTCGGACATCATCCGCACAGCTTGAAAGATCCGGCACCGATCGTGGCCTTTGCGCTCACCACCGTCAATGACGTGCGGCATTCACTGTTGATTGCCGGACCGAGCTTTACCGGGATTTTGGACGAACAAGGCCAAGAAGTCTGGAACGCTGGAAAAGCGGCCGCACGTGACGGTTTCGTTCTGCCCAACGGCAACGTGTTGATTGCTTGGAAAGACGTCGTCAAAGAAATGACTCGCGATCATGAGGTTGTATTTCAGTATCGCAAGTCCAAAGAAAATGCAGAGATCGGTACCGTCGAGCGGCTCGAAAACGGCAACACGCTGATCACCGAGTTGGGCAAGAAACCTCGACTGATCGAAGTGGCTCGTGACGGCACCGTGGTTGTCGATTTCCCGTTGCAACCGGAAACGAATAACACTCACATGCAAACACGGATGGCCCGAAAACTGCCTAGTGGCAACTACCTCGTTCCTCACTTGTTGGCGTTCAAAGTCGAGGAATACACTGCCGCAGGAAAGGTGGTCCACGAGATCAAAACGGACCTTCAGTCGCTGGGCGGCCGCGAAGCCGAGAACTGGCCGTTCACCGCGATTCGGCTTGAAAATGGAAACACGGTCGTCACCTTAACGCATGGCAACAAAGTCGTGGAATTCGATCCCAAAGGAGAAGTCGTTTGGGAAGTCAACAACGATGACTTGCCCGGTTCGCCACTGGTGGACCCCTGCGGCGCCCAACGTCTGCCCAATGGCAACACGGTGATCGCAAGCTACGGGGCGAGACAAGGAATCAAGGTGCTCGAGGTGAACCCGGCGAAGCAGATCGTATGGAGTTACTCGGGCAAGCACCGCGCTCATGAGATCCAAGTCTTGACCACCAACGGTCAGCCAATCACCGGACCACCAATGAAATAGACGCACGCTGCATGCCCCCTGCCCTCCCTGCCCTGCCCCTTTCGCCTACCGAGTCTATTGATGAATCGTATTGTTTGTCTCCTGTTTCTTTCTCTCGTTAGTAATTTTCTGATGGCCGAGCAACCTTATGACGAATTGAGCATCCAGTACAGCGGCGGACCGTATGATGACGAGACATTCGAGTATCGCTTGATGAAACCCGAGACGATCGAAGCGGGAAAGAAGTATCCGCTTGTATTGTTCTTGCACGGTGCGGGCGAGCGCGGTGACGATAACACGTCACAACTAAAATACTTTCCCACCGAAATGGCCAGCGAAGCGAATCGCAAGGCATTCCCCTGTTTTGTTTTGGCACCGCAGTGCCGCAAAGACAAAAAGTGGGTCGATGTCGATTGGAGCGATCACGAGGCGACTGCGATGCCCGAGTCACCTTCGGATCAAATGAAGGCCGCGATTCAAATGCTCGAGCGGACAATGGACGAAAACCCGATCGACACATCGCGAGTCTACCTGACGGGATTATCGATGGGCGGCTACGGTTCGTGGGATCTCACCGCGCGGCATCCTGATTGGTTCGCTGCCGCGATCATTGTTTGTGGTGGCGGAGATGATACGCAAGCATCAAAATTGGTCGATCTGCCGATTTGGGTTTTCCACGGTGATGCCGATGGTGCGGTACCCGTCGAGCGTTCTCGCAAGATGGTCGCTGCGATCAAAGACGCCGGAGGCAAGGAAATCAGATACACTGAATTGCCCGGCGTTGACCACAACAGTTGGGACCATGCCTACTCGCAAGATGCCGGCGCGATCAAGTGGCTGTCTGAGCAGACAAAAACCCAGTAGGCCAAGAGATCGAGCGTCGGACGTCTCCCGTAGTGGATCTTGCCAAAGATCCAGCAAGCGGGATCTTTGGCAAGATCCACTACCAGAATGATCCCGATTCGACTTCCGCTAGTCTTTCGAAGTCTTCGATGACGTGCCGGATTGGTTCAGGTACAGATTAACATCGTGCGTGGCACGTCCGCCCGCCAAGATATCGATTTTGCCATCGCCGTCAAAATCGTCGCACCACAGATCCTCGCATGCCATCATCGGATCCAGCGTGGTACGTGTCCAATCTTGGCCGCGGTCATCATCGGCCCGGTAGATAAAAATCCCAGGGCCTTTCACCGGCCCGGTTCCTGGATTGCGATACGCCGCGATAATTTCGTCCGCACCGTCGCCGTCCAAATCGGCGCACCAAACCGCATGGCCTTGCGAAAAGGTTTCGTCCAAGACGATGCGCTGCTGTTTTTCATCGGTGACGTTGTTGCCGATGTAAACCACGACTTGGTTGCCGTGCATCGGCTCAATCGTAGCGATCAGCGAAGTGGAGGGTGAAAGTCGTCCGGTCTTCACCTCACCACTACCCCGCTCTGCCGGCGACTTGCCTTCGGCGCCCGACGCAATCCGCGTGACTTGAAATCCGTTTGCTTCACTCTTGCGAATCCACGTGATGCCTTCTTCGCTGGCGACAAGCGTTTGCTCGGCGCCCTCGTCTTCGGTCGACGGCAAGTGCAAATGGTTGTGGGCGCGATTCAAGCTGCCATCGATGACGACCGGTTTCCATGGATCCGATTCAGGATCGTTGGGGATTGGAAACGCCAGCAACCGGATGCCGGAACCTGAGCTTGCATTGAGCGGTGAGACAACAAGCTGTTTGCTGCCGCGGCCTAGCACATCCGCCCACCGCATGCGGTGCGTCCATGGTTCGGATGAGATATTGAACACTTCCCATCGGTCGTCCAGCGTGTCGCCACGTCGCAGCCAGTGGATGGTGCTGCCGCTGGTAGGCCAACCGGCACCCAGGGCAAAATCGACCTTCCCATCACCGTCGATATCATGGGCTGCGATGCAAACGTGGTCGGGAGAGACCGCGTTTTTGATCATTGAGTGCCGGGTCCACTCGGGATTCTGATACCACACCACTTCGTTTTCGCTGATCGCGACCGCGTCAAGTTGACCGTCATCGTTGACGTCGGCCGACGTGACGGCGTAACAGACGTTGCCGATTTGTGGATCGAGCACGACTTTTTCAAACGAAGGAACTTCGGCTTGAATGGAAGTCGTTACTAATGCAATCGCCGCGATGGACAATCGATATCGGTTGATCATGAGGATCTCGGAGAGACGGGGCGATGGTAGGAGGAGAAGTTGCACGCTTATCATAACCTGCCAGATGAGCCGGGGAAAATCAGGTTTGATTCGGTCCCTGGTTGACGCGTTTTTTGTCGGCCGGATCAAGAACGCCGATCTGGCATCGCTCCGTTTGTTGGGTCCGGCTTACACCGTCTACTCGGCGGTGTCGTCGTAGATCGGCAAATGGCGGTAGTAAACCTCCAAGTTCAGCAGATTCATCGTCGTCACGTACAGCCGCCCGCCATGCGGACTCCAGCGATCTTCGACGGGGAACATTGGATGCCAACTGCCTGCTTTTGATCCTTCTTTGATTTGGCTCTCCAACAGCAGCGGGTTCAGATAGTCATTCCATTGGTCCCAATACTTGCCGCCCATGTGAAACATCACCTGAGTCGCGTAGTACCAGTAGTAGCCATCTCGCAGCGGCCGTTCGCGTGTTCCCATCTTTGGTGGTGCTTCTAACAGGTATTCGGCCGCCGATTGCATCGCCTCGTTTTCGCGTTTCCAGCCCGAATACATTCGCATCAGCATCCCGACGGCGGTCATTGTATGCGTCGGAGTTCGACCATGACGCTGCGACGGAGTGTTTGATGCAAACGGGTTGTAACGATAGCGATCAGGGCGGGATTCACTTTGCTGAGCATAGTCGAGCCAGCGGTCGATACCTTGGTAAACGTTGTCCGGAATCTTCAAACCTGATAATTCGCCACTTTTCAGTGCCATCATCATCCATCCCGATACACTCGTGTCGCTGCTGACTTGGGCGGCGTAACGCCATCCGCCGTAGCGAACATGTTGTGTGTTGGCGATGTAATCGATACAGCGTTGGGCGGGTTCTTTGAGATCTTCGTCTTGGGTCATCCCATAGGCTTCACACAACGCCAAGGCGGCGATGCCATGGCTATAGAATCCTACGTTCCGGTCGCTGAGCGGATTCTCGCTACGGTACAGGTCGCCACTGGTTTTTTGATTCTCGACCAAAAACGCGATGCCGCGGGCGACAGTGTTGGCGTATTGATGCCGCTTGTGCGTGTAACCCGCTCCTTGAAACGCGAGCAACGTCAAACCGGTTGCGGCCGTGTCGCTTTCCAGTAACACCCGCTCACCATGCCCGGAAAGCGACCAGCTACCATCGTCGTTTTGAGTATCGGCAAGGTAGGCTAGTCCTAGTTCGATCGCTTCCTCGGTCGCGGGACCGACCATGCCAGCCGGCGTCGGCGCCGCACCGCCCTGGGTTCGCATCACGCGTCGGTTAAACGATTCGACCGCGGCAATTTTGGTCCCCTGGGGCGTCATCGGGCCACCAACTTCGCGACGTTTTCGAGGCTGTTCCGCGATTTCGAGTTCCCCGATTTCGGGTAGATCGTTTGACGGCACAATCCCGGCAAAGGAATCGGGGCGATCGCCAAGCCCTGCAATCGATTCACGCAGCATCACATCGAGACTTGGCCCCAGTTCTGTTTCGGCGGACGTAATCGGAGAAGGAATGCTCGAGGACGTTTCGTTACGCGGGCCGCTGATGCTGTCATTCTCGCTGCGGTCGCTCATCGCATCGCTGGGGACGGCGTCGTTGGCGGCGGCTAACGATGCCATTTCGCCGGGAACGGTCGGCACGCCCACCGGAGCAAATTCGCTGCGATCGCCTCGACTTGATCGGTCTGGTCGTGCTTGCGGCGAACCTCCCTCGCCTACATCGGGCAGCCCCATCATTGCCGATAAATCACGACGCATCACGTTGCTTTGGCTCGCCGAAGCGGAGGTTGGCGATGGCGTACTCATCGCGTCGGCGCTATCGAGGGCCGAAAGTTGAGCGCCTGCGGTGTTGCCACTTCGCTGAAAAGGAACATCCACCGGCGAAAGCATTTGGTCCGCCGACTTGCTAATCGATGCCACCGCGACCGATTGAGGAGCGGGGGCCGCGCCGGCGGGCGGAGCGGAGGCCGTTGGCGTGGTACGAGGTCGGCTGCGGCTGGTTAAACCGAGTTCGCCCACCGTTGGCATCGCTTCGGAGCGGTTTCGGGCGGCGGAGGCAACGCGTTGAGCAGGCGGCGTCGGCATCATCTGTGTTGGATCCGGAGTCACACTCAGCTGCGGAGCCGACGAGCGAGTCGTTTTTCGCGGAGTGGCTTCGGCGATTTTGCGTTCCGCTGCATTCGCTTCGGAAGGCTTCATCGCTTCGCTGTCCAGCTTTGGCACATCGGGCTGCGTTGTTTTCGGCGAGCTACGTTTCTCGCTCGATTTTTCACGCCGAGCCAGCTTGGCGGGAGAATTCGCCGGTCGCGGTTGAGACGGTGACGGTTCCTGACGCTTCATCAAGAACTTTTGCATCGGACGTGGCTGGATCTCCTTGGGCTTCGGCATCTCCAACTCGGGCGCCGAATGGTTGACCGGCGGCAATTGACGCATCTCTTTGGGAACCACTCGCGATGACGTTTCGACTTCCACCGGTTCGGACCAATCCGGTGTTACCGCATCTTCCTTGGGCGTTTGAAACAAATACTCAGGAACGGTTTTGCGAATCGGCGATCGCTCGGGTTTGACACCCGCGACGGGCTCGGGAAAAAATTGGCTAAAGATGACCACGTGCACCGCTAATATCAGCAGCATCAAGTGGATGAAGACACTAAATAGAAATCCAACTTGAATCGATTTGCGAACATAATGCGAAACCAACCCTCGCAACGCGAACGACATCCCCAGTGCAATCAATGGGACCGCGACAACGTAGGTGTAAGCATTGAAAATCCATCGCGGATCGTCAAAGCGAAGCCGCGTTGCAATCAAGTACAGCACCACCGACGACAATGCGACCAACCACACATCCAGTGGCCACATCGCATCGCTGGACTCTACAGACCGGTTCGGCGGCGGAACCGATCGGTGCTTCGGCAGAGGTTTAGGGCGGTTCACTTTGCTGCAAGGGTCCGAGGGAATGTGGTGGTTCGAAAGTGCAGTAGTACATCGGCATCGGTGGATGACGCTTTGCCGCTATTGATCGGGGCCATCGGTGGTCGTCACCGAATAGTCACTGATTCCGGTACGGTTGCAGGCGTCCATCACACTGACGACCGGCTGGAACGCGGTGGCACGATCGGCCCGGATCACGACAGTTTGGCTGATCGGATTCGCTGCGACGGCATTTTTCAATAGTTCTTGCAACGCATCCAAGGTTGTTTCTTGGCCCCCGACATAAATCGTTCCTGCCGGGTTAATATCGATCACAATTTCACGAGGTTTGCTCGTCATCGGCACCGCGCTGGTCGCGGTGGGCAACGCGATGTCGATCCGCCGTTCTTGTTCTTCAAACTCGCTGGTGACGAGAAAGAAAATCAGTAGCAGAAACACGACGTCGATCAAGGGCGTCAAGCTAAGCGTTCCGGCAACAGTCGACTTTTTGATTTCAACAGCCATGGCTCGTTTTAATTTGCCTCACTTCGCACCTTCGGTGGCACCGGAGGTGCTGGCGGACGCGTCGGTTCCGAGTTCATCTTCGCTCGCTCGATATTGTGCAGCGTGCCTTGCAGGTCAAGTCTGCGGCGACCGACAAAATGAGCCATTCGCGGGGTGAGGTCAAAGGCGACCTTTTCAATCTGATTGAACAGTTTCGCCAAGCGGTTTTCCAGGTACTGAGCAAAAATCGCCGCCGGAATCGCCACGATCAATCCGGCCAACGTCGTGACCAAGGCGGTGTAGATCCCTTCGGACAATTGTTCGCTGCGGCTGCGATCGGCCGTCAATGTGGTCGATTCATGAAAGGCGACAATCATGCCCCACACGGTTCCCAGCAATCCCATCAACGGGGTCGCGGCGGCGGCCAAATTCAGCCATCGAATTGGCGCGGCGTGTCCATCGGCTTCGCGTTGTATGGTTTCTTTGACGGCGTCTTCGATCTCGCCTATCGGTTGCCCAGTTCGCAGCAACATCGTGCGTATGGCAGTGGCCGCGGGGGAGGGAAAATCGTTGCACGTGTGAAAGGCAATATTGGGACTGAAATTTTCCGCCGGTTCCGAGATGGCATACAGCTCGTCGACCAACGTGCGGGGAATGATTTTGTTTTGCCGCAAGGTTAGCAGCCGTTCGGTTGCCAGCGCAACGACCAACAGACTCATGATTCCAATCGGGATCATAAACCGACCGCCGCGACTGATCAGCGACAGCAAATCAATCGACGAAGGTTCGGCGATCGCCGTATCCTCAGCGGGATTCTCGTCCTGCATGACCGATTGAATCTCTGCCGCGTCAAAACGCATCTGCCCCGCGTCCTGGCTGTGTAGGACCAGGGTGTCCAGCGAGAGCATCACGAACATGGCAACCACCACGGTCAACGCGATTCGGTGCAGTCGATTCGGATTGTGATTCGTAAAATTCACTACTGTTTCAAAGCCTCTAATTGCGTTTGTGCTTTTCCCGCCAGATCGTGCTTCGGATGTTTTTCAACAACATACTGAAAGAAGTTAACCGCGAAGTTCTTTGATTTCTGTTTGGCCGCCGGGGTGCGGGCTTGCTGCATTAGCAGTTCGCTGCATCGACCGGCTTCAAAACCGCTTTTAGCTTGCCAATTCTTGATCGAATCGGAGGCTTGCTCGGCACCAAAGCCGTACATGACCCGTTGGAATTCCGGAATCGCCAGATCAAATCGTCGATCGGCGAAATGAATTTCACCGATCATAAAACGTGCCCGCGCCGCGATTTCGTTGCGGTAATTGTCAGCGACTTCGCCGAACCACTGCAACGCCTTTTCATTGTCACCGGTCTGTTGGTAGGCAAATCCGGTTTCATAAAAGACCTGGGCCAGATACTGAGTGGACGGAAAACGCGCTCGCAGCTCGTCGTACCACTGGATCGCTTCGTCCCATTTTTTTAATTGGGCCGCGCTCTGGCCTCCGTGCAGCAGCACGAGCTCTCTGGCTTGTCGATCGGCCGGGTCCCGCACGGTTTTTGCAGTGTCGTTGTCGGCTTGGATCTGCTTTCGCGCGACCTCGAATCCGCGAAGGGCTTGTTCGTAGTTCCGTTCGTTAAAGCGACATTCGCCGACCATCATCAAGGCGTCAAATGCGAGCGAGCCGTCGGGATGCTTTTCGGCTTGTTGTTTGAACGCGTCGGCGGCTTGATCAATGTTCGCGGCTTTAAAATGCGACCAACCCAATCGATAGTATGCCTTTTCGGACAATTCAGAATCGGTGGCGTTTTTTGCCGAGGCCAGGAAGTACTTGGCCGCTTCGGACCAATCTTTCTTCTGGTAATAATTTTGCCCAACAAAGTAGGCCGCTTCCCCCGTCAACGATGTATTCGGGGACTTGGCAATCAATTTCGTAAACGAATCCACCGCGGCTTGCTGTTGTCCTGACTCGCGATAGGACCATCCCAATTCGTACAAGACTTTGTCCAAATCGGGATAGTCAGGGACTTCGGCGACCAGTCGCTCGAGCCGCTTGGCCGCTTCTTCGGGCTTCTTCTGTTTCTGATCGATCAGTGCTAATTCGTAGAGCACATGCCCCAGATTCATTCCTTTGGGGTCGAGCGCTAAATAGGCTTCGAGGTCTTGGCGTGCGGCATCGTTTTGATTTAGGTTTCGTTCCGCAATGCCTCGCGCCAATAACGCTTCGGGACGGATTGCATGCGATCCGTAGTCGCTTAGTAGCGTGTCGAGCGACTTCATGGCATCGTCGTATTTCCCGTTCTCCATCAACAATTGAGCACGACTGTAATACGCATAAGGCATCAACCCCGGATCGGCACCCGAAGCGATGATCTGGTCGTAGTACTCGATCGCCTCTTGTGAATTTTGTTTCGTGCTGGCGAGTTGAGCCAGTTTGAATCGAGCCTGATCCGCCATCCGGCTGCTCGGATCTTCTTTGATAATCGTGGACCAAGCGGCTTGTGCCGCGGCGCTGTCCCCGGACGCAAACAAGGCTTGGCCGGACATCAGCAACGCTTCGGATGCGCGAGGCCAACTGGGGTCCGCCTCATGAGACGCGCGAAACGCTTTGGCGGAATCGCCAGCGTTGCCCGCCATCAAATAGGCTTGACCGAGTAACAGCTGAGCTTCGGCTCGCTGTGCTTTCTCAGGCAGTTGGCCCGCTTCTTTTTCGAGCATCGCAATCGTCTCGTTCATCCGGCCGGCCGTGTTCAGGGCGGTGGCGGCGCGGACAATCCAAATCGGACGCTGCTGAGTGTCCGACGGATCCGAATCTTCGACCAATTCCTGGAACAGATCCGCTGCCGCGGCCGCATCGCCCATCAAAAACTGGCTCTCGGCTTTCACAAAGCGAACGTCCGGAGCAAGGGTGTCGGACGGGAATTTCTTGAGAAACTCGGTCGCCAGATCCATTGCCCGTTGGGATTCGTTTAGCTGCAGCGCCGAGAATGCTGCGTTGTACAGCGCTCGTGGGGCGAGATCGTCTTTCGGTGCGTCGCGGTACGCTTTCTCAAACGCTTCGAGCGACTCCTGCAGCGTGTCTGGGGTCATCGCCAAGGCTTCCGCCAAATCCAGCTTTAACGCGACGACAAATTTGCCTTCGGCCGCCTTGTCGAGCTGTTTTTTCGCGATCGTCAACGCGGTGGCAGCGTCCCCTTTGCCAAGGTGTATTCGCGCCAACCAGTGTGCTGCTTCGGTCGATGCTTCGGGATTATTCTGCTCTAAAACTCGTTCAAACCGTTTCGCCGCTTCGTCGATATCGCCACTGCGATAGGTGCTCTGTGCCGATGCGAGCGTGGCCGATGCCGTGTACGGAGAATCAGGAAAATCGTTCAGCAGTTGTTCATATTTCTCGGCTGCTTCGCCTGGCTTGTTTGCTTGCACCAACGCAAACGCTTGCCGGAAAATCGCGTACGATAGATCTTCGGTATTGTCGGTCGATTCGATCGCAGCATCAAACGATTCGATTGCCTCGTTGTAGTTTTTCTTCATGATCGCGGTGTCGCCGATCCGCAGATGGACATCAGTGACGAGATCGCTCTTTTCGCAGCTGCCTAGTAGTTGGCGAAACGAAGCGACCGCGTTGTCAAATTGGTCGAGCTCTTCATAGGCAACGCCTCGTGCGTACAGGGCGTCGCATCGCAGCGGAGACTCCTTCGCTGTGGGCAATGCTAATAATTGGTCGTAGTTCGCGACCGCTTTCTTGGCATCCCCCAACCCGTAGGCCGCTTCGCCACTGTAGAACAACGCACGATCGAGAAACGCACTTTTGGGAAATTCGTTGCGAAGCGTTTCAAACGCTTGAATCGATGCTCGCAATCGATCTTTATCTCGATTCGGAGCCTCGCCGGCAGCGGAATACAGACACCAACCGCGGTTGACCAAACTCTCTTCGCGTAGTTCGTAATCCGAGTCTTTTAGTGCTCGAGCAAACGCGTCCGAGGCCGCGACGTAGTCGGGAGTCTCTTGCTGCATATAACAAACGCCCAGAAAATGGGCCGCTTTGGACGCCATCGGGTCCTGCGGGTACTCCTTCAAAAAGCGTTGCCAGTGCTCGATCGCTAGTTCCAGGGCGCCATTGGTCTGAAAATTTGCGGCGTCCGCGTAGGCGGCGATCGATTCTTCGCTCGATTCTGCTGCCCAAGCACGCTCGCCCAAACTACTCATGCCCAACAATACAACGCAGGCAAGCCAACCCAAAATGGATTGCCGAGAAGCATCCATGCTAGAAAAATCGATTCGGAACAGGCAAAAGCGGACCTGCGTTTTCAACACGAACATGACCCCCCCGGATGAGCGTAGGTGTTTCAGCAAATTTTGGAACGGTGCGAGCCTGTTATTAAAACGAGAACCGTGCAATCTCGTAAACGACTAATTCTAACGAGATGCCGCCACAGGCGATAGTTTCGCGATCAAGCCCACTACAGTTTAACAGGAGGCCCGATTTGTTAGCATCCGTGTAATCTGGAAACCTCTCCTACACGGCACTTTTATGCTGATACCGATCCTCGGTGGATTAACTTGACGAAAGCAAAGGTGGAGACAAAAAGAGCTCGATCGAGCGATTGTGGTGGCTCGATGCTGTGGAAGTTATCGCATAGCGAGATGCTTCGGCGATGATCGCAATGTGTCGACATTGCTCTGTCGGCGGTTTAGCTGCCCGTGTCGCTCGTTAGCGGTATGCCGCCTTTTGTCCAGGCAATTGGGGGCAGATAGGGGCAGTGGGCGGTTCGCCCCGATACGTCATGCGACGCTTCGGCTACACTAAACGGCCACGGCGAGTTTTTCTTCTTGCGAACTTTTTCTTCTCTTTTTAATGATCGGATCAACGGTGAGTGAACTGACTTCGGTAATCACAGGTGGTGCGGGATTTATTGGTTCGCATTTGACCGAATCGCTGCTTTCGCAAGGACACCGCGTGATCGTGGTCGATGACCTGTCGACCGGACGCAAGAACAACATCGAGGGGCTGCTAGAGAATCCCAACGTCGAGTACATCGAAGGTTCGGTCACCGAGGCGGCGTTGGTCAACGAAGTGGTCGATCGCGCCGATCGGGTTTACCACTTGGCAGCAGCCGTCGGCGTGGCGTTGATTGCAAAACAGCCGATTCAAACCATCGAACGCAACGTCTATCCGACTCAGTTGATTTTAGATCGATTGGGCGAACGAGCGAGCAAGGGAAAATTTGTTCCGTGTTTCATTGCCAGCACCAGTGAAGTGTATGGCAAGAACCCCAAAGAGGTTTGGTCCGAAGAAGACGATCTTGTCTTTGGTGCGACCACCAAGCCGCGATGGAGTTACGGGGTTTCGAAAGCAATCGATGAATTTCTAGGACTCGCGTTCTACAAAGAAAAACAGTTGCCCGTCGTCGTCGGCCGCTTCTTTAACGTCGTTGGCCCACGTCAAACCGGAGCCTATGGAATGGTGTTACCGCGGTTTGTTGAGGCGGCACTGCGCGGAGGCCCGTTGGTGGTGCATGACGATGGGAATCAAGTGCGATGTTTTGCGCACGTAGACGATGTCGTCCGAGCCGTATCGGATCTGGTCAACAAACCGGATACCGCAGGTCGCGTCTATAACATCGGTAGCGATGTGCCCGTGTCGATTTTGGAATTGGCCCAACGTGTGGTCGAGCGAGTCAATCCGAAAGCGACAATCGAGTTCCAAACGTATGCTGACGCGTACGATGATTCGTTCGAAGACATCCGCCGCCGCGTGCCCGATCTGACTCGGATTCGTGAAGCGATCGGCTATGCACCGACCAAAGATCTCGACGGGATCATCGACGCGGTCGCCAAATACCAATCCTCGCTGTAGGCATCTCTTCACTGCTGGCGTCACCCCCCTCCGGCATCGCGACCCGTTATACTCATCGATCCCCCCTTGGCGAAAATGTCTTTCGCTAACATGGCCGGGCAGCTGATGCCGGGCCAGTATCCTCTGGATCGGAGAGTGATTGAATGGTTGTCGTGCGTCACATGTTCATTGCCACGCTGCTTTTGACTTCCGCTCCAGCCGTTCTCGCCACGGACCCGGTTGGGGTGGACTGGGAAACCCAGCGGCTTTCAAGCGAATTCTTCAGCGAAGGAGCCACCTCAGGTGACTTCAATCGCGACGGAGCACCCGACATTGCCTCAGGGCCGTTCTGGTATGCCGGACCGGACTTTAAAACCTCGCATCGCTTTTACGCCCAAGACGCCTTCGACCCTCACGGTTACTCGAACAACTTCTTTGCCTACACCGACGATTTCAATGGCGATGGCTGGGATGACGTATTGGTGTTCGGTTTTCCCGGCAAGGATGCATCGTGGTTTGAAAATCCCAGGGGGGCCGATCGTTTTTGGCCTCGGCACCAAGTGCTCGATCGTGTCGATAACGAATCGCCGACGTTCGTGGATATTACCGGCGATGGCAAACGCGAGATCGTTTGTAGCCAAGACGGCTATTTCGGGTTTGCCGAAATCAATTCAGAGTCGCCTGAGTCGCCGTGGCAATTCCGACGTCTCTCGACCAACGTCGCCGGCGGCAAATTCACTCATGGACTTGGCATCGGTGATATCGATGGCGATGGCCGCTTGGACGTGATCGAAAAAAATGGTTGGTGGAAACAGCCTGATTCGCTTGAGGGGGATCCGTCGTGGCAGCAACACTCGTTTGCGTTTTCGCCCGGCACCGGTGGGGCACAGATGTTTGTTTCGGATGTCGATGGCGACGGCGACAACGACGTGATCACGTCGATCAACGCTCATGGTTTCGGTCTGGTATGGTACGAACAAATCAAAGCCGATCAAAAGATCACGTTCAAGTCACATCGGATCATGGGAGCAACGCCAGCCGAAAATCCGTACGGCGTCTGTTTCTCGCAAATCCACTCCGTCGAGCTTGTCGATATCAACGGCGACGGATTGGATGACATTTTGACCGGAAAACGGCACTGGGCCCACGGACCGCGAGGTGACGCCAATCCCAATGATCCGGCCGTCGTGTATTGGTTCGAGTTGTCTCGGTCCGCCGCAGCTGAAGACACGAACAAGGATAGCGTCGAGAGCCGTATCCAGTGGATCCCGCATTTGATTGATGATGATTCAGGCGTCGGAACCGAGGTGAACTTCGCCGATCTGGATGCCGATGGTGACTTGGATGTCTTCGTCGGCAACAAGAAAGGGACGTTTGTGCACCGGCAACTGCGTCACCCTGCCGCCGACGCTGCCGCGTCCAACGACGCGCCTCGTCCACGCCGCTTGGACGCTCGTCCCGCCACCAGCGGGCTTCCTGAAAATGAGGGGCTGTCGCCTCAGCAGGCTGCCCAAGCGATCACCGTTCCCGAGGGCTTTCGCGTTCAATTGGCTGCGGGCGAGCCGATGGTGCATCAACCGATTGCCATGACATTGGATGATCGCGGCCGGTTGTGGATCGCCGAAGCCTACACCTACCCGACCCGTGCTCCGATGGGCGAGGGAAAAGACAAAATCATCATTCTGGAAGATGACGATCACGACGGCGTGTTCGATTCACGAACCGTCTTTGCCGAAGGCCTGAATCTGGTCAGCGGTCTCGAAGTCGGATTTGGTGGCGTTTGGGTCGGCGCGGCTCCCTATTTGATGTTCATCCCCGATCACGACGGCGATGACGTTCCCGATGGTGAACCCGAAATTTTGCTCGACGGTTTTGGATACCAGGACACCCACGAGACACTCAACGCCTTTATTTGGGGGCCTGATGGTTGGCTCTATGGTTGCCACGGCGTATTCACGCATTCCAAAGTCGGACGGCCGGGCACCGCCGATGCCGACCGCACGCCGCTGAACGCCGGTGTGTGGCGATACCATCCCGTCCGTCATACGTTTGAGGTTTTTGCCCACGGGACCAGCAATCCTTGGGGCGTTGATTTTAACGAATACGGGCAATCGTTTATTACCGCGTGCGTGATCCCGCACATGTATCACATCATCCAAGGCGGGCGATACCAGCGGCAAGCAGGCCGCCATTTTGATCCCTACGTCTACGATGATCTGAAAACGATCGCAGACCATGCTCATTATGTGGGCCGCATCGGTGATCATGCCTGGTGGGGCGGCCGCAACGAAGCGAGTGCACATCATGACACCAGCGCTGCCGGTGGGGGTCACGCTCATTGCGGTGCGATGATTTATTTGGGCGACAACTGGCCGATGCAGTATCGTGGGTCGATGCTGATGGCCAACATTCATGGCAACCGGATCAATAACGATTTGTTACGTCGCTCGGGCAGCGGCTACGTTGCCTCGCACGGAGCCGATTTTCTGTTCGCCAATGATCGATGGTTCCGGGCGATCAATATGAAATATGGACCCGATGGCAGTGTCTATCTGATCGATTGGTATGACAAGAATGCTTGTCACCGCACCGACCGCGAAGTCTGGGATCGCACCAATGGACGCGTCTTTCGGATCCGCTTCGGCAGCACCGAGTCGAAGTCGGTCAATTTGTCCAGCGAAGACAATGAAACTCTGGTGGCCTACCACACTCACGACAACGAGTGGTTTTCGCGAATGGCCAGACGAATTTTGCAGTCGCGATGTTTTGCTTTGGGAACGAGGACGCCTCTGGACGCAAGGCAAAAAGAGCAGCTCGCCGTGTCACTCGAGGCGTTGGCGTTTGGTCCGCACGAAGTGCCGGTACGACTGCGTGCCGTTTGGACGCTGCACGCATGTGGGCTGTTAACAATGCAGCACATCGAGCGACTGCTTGACGATCAAAGTCACAAATCCGAGTACCTGCGGGCTTGGGCGATCCAGTTGGAAATGGAAGATTCAAATACTTCGCTGCTACAAAAGTTGGCCAAAATGGCGGCGATGGAATCCTCTGCCCACGTACGCTTGGCGTTGGCAAGTTCGCTGCAGCGATTGCCGAACCGAGATCGTTGGCCGATTTTGTCGGGACTTCTTCGGCACGCTGATGACGCCGCTGATGCGAATTTGCCGTTGATGCTTTGGTACGCTGCGCAGCCGTTGGTCCTCGAGGATACGCCTCGTGCGTTGGCGCTGGCGAAACAGTCGCGTCTGCCCATCGTGCGGCAATTCATTTATCGGCGAGCAGCGACCGATCCCGCGGCGATCAATCACTTGTTGACCGAGCTCGCAACGCTCGATGACATTGAAACGCAAAAAATGGTGTTGACCGAAATCACTGCGGCGATCGCCAATCAAACTCGCTTGAATATGCCCAAACAGTGGCCTGCGGTCTACGAAAAACTGGCTGCCAGTGGCGATCGGCAAATTGCATCTCAATTGCAAATGATCACGGTCAAATTTGGTGACGCCTCGGTCTTTCCGCAACTGCGGGACATCGTGACCAATACCCAGCTCGATGCAAACGCGAGGTCCAGTGCTCTTGCGGCGCTGCTGCAAGGGAAAGACAAACAGCTGTTGCCGATTCTGGTTTCATTGTTAGATGACAAGCGGTTGCGAGGCCAATCAATTCGCGGCCTGGCCAACTACGGTGACCGTGAGGGAGCCAAGGCGATAATCGAGCGTTACGGCCGTTTTACCAGCGACGAAAAATCCGATGCGATCGCAACGCTTGCTTCGCGAGTCACGTTCGCCGCCGAATTACTCGCCTCAGTTTCTGAGGGCAAGATTCCACGCGGTGACTTGTCGGCGTTTACCATCCGGCAAATTCAATCACTCGGTGACGATTCGTTGACTCAGCGTGTGAACGAAGTGTGGGGAACCGCAAGAACATCGCCTGCCGAGAAACTCGAGCAGATTGCACGTTTAAAGCAGCAGCTGACCTCGGAAGTGCTCAGCAAAGCCGATCTGTCGCACGGCCGTGTCCTGTTCAACGAAACCTGTGGTAAATGCCACCGCTTGTTTGGCAGCGGCAGCGACATCGGACCCGATATCACGGGATCCAACCGTGCCGATATCGATTACTCGCTGCAGAATATCATTGATCCCAACGCGTTGATCGGACGCGATTACCAAGCGACGCAGGTGCTGACAAGTGACGGACGTGTGATCACCGGATTGCTGAAGGATGAATCGCAAACGGCACTGGTGATCCAAACCGCCAATGAAAAAGTCGTTGTCGACACCGCAGAGATCGAAGAGCGAATGCTTGCCAAAACTTCGATGATGCCCGAAGGCCAATTAGATCCGATGTCCGCCGATGAGGTGCGAGATTTGATTGCTTATTTGGCCAGTCCCGTTCAGGTTCCGCTGCCAGGTTCGGTACCCGTCATCGATCCCAAAACGAACCGCGTGTCCGGTGTCGTCGAGGCGGAAGTATTGACGTCATGGACGGTGACCCATGGAAGGGTGCAACCACAAAATATGCGAGGGTTCAAGGCCGGGCGATGGAGCGATGGGACGCATCTGTGGTGGACCGGCGGCAAACCCGGTGACAAATTGGTGTTGTCCGTGGACATCGAGAAAGCAGGGACGTACGAAGTCTTTGTGGCGATGACCAAGGCTCATGATTACGGCATCGTTCAATTTTCCATCAACGATTCGCAGGCGTCCTCGCCGATCGATCTGTTCCACAAAACCGACGTCGTCGCGACCGGCCCGGTGTCGCTGGGCACACATCTGCTGGATCAAGGTGCCAACAAAATCCAAATCGAACTGACTGGCGCCAACCCCGCTGCCACACAAGCGTTCATGTTCGGCCTGGACTACATCTACATCAAATGAGGTTTCGGTATAATGAGGGATTACCTTCTTCCCGATTTTCTTTTCCTTCCTCATTTGAAGATGCCTCCAACGTGATTCAATTCTGCGGTCCTGCTGATCGCTGGGCGATCCTCTCTGTATCCACCGGCCTCTCTGTATTCCCGGCGATGATCGCTCTGTTGCTGTTCTCGGTCGGTTGTGAGCGGCGTGCAGATCCGACGCCAGTCGCTACACCGAATCAGCCCCTCGAGTCGCAGGCTTCGGCCCCGCGTGTGGAATCGGGAGCGCAGTCGGCTAGTGATCCTGAGGTTAGCGTTGACGAGATCAAGCAGTGGATTGACGAGGGCGAGTTTGAAAAAGCGGAGCAAGGACTCCGTCGTCGACTGGCCATCGACCCTACCGATCCGCCGTTGTTGTTTCTTGCGGCGCGGTGCAGCTACGAACGCGGGGAGTTGAGCAACGCGTTGGAGTATTTATCGCTGATTCCCGAAGACCATCCTCAAGCCGGTTTGGCGGCTCAGGGACAGGCTGCGGATTGGTTGATGCAGGCCGGAAGGCTGCCCGAGGCGGAAGTCCGTTTTGAAAAGATGATCCAGCGATACGGCAATTTGCCACCACTGCATCGCCGCATGGCGTCGCTTTTAAATTCCCAAGGTCGACGCGTCGAAGCCGCCGAGCATGTCCGTCAATTGATTCGGTTGGGCGATGTCACTGAGAAAGAACTGTTAAGTTTGACGACACTCAGTGTCCCCTTTCATGACGAACAGGTTGATCTTGTTTCGGGATCACCGCTGCATCAATTGGCTCGTGCCAAGCGGATGCTGGTCCAAGACGATGTTCCTCAGGCACGACAAATCGCAGAGAGACTGTATGCCGATTTTCCTGAATCAACCGCAATCGCGGCTTTTGTAGGCCGAGTCTACAACGTGATGCAGGCCGACGACCTGCTTGCCAATTGGGGTGCTGCGTTGCCCTCGGGAATTGAAACCGAGCCAGAGTATTGGGCCGCGCTGGGCCAATGGATGTTGCGGCGAGGGGAACCAAAGGTGGCGGTTCGCTGTTTGAGCGAAGCGGTCGTGCGAGATCCAACCGATCGTGTGGCTTATCTGCGATTGGCCGAGGCGTTGGCGGCAGCCGGGGATTCCGCGGCCGCAGAGCGGGTGGCAGATCGTCAGCAATTGCTACAGCAGTGTTGGCAATGGGCCATCAATATCGGCTTTGGCAGAGACTCGCGACACGAAGACATGCAGCGGCTGGCTGAGAAGTTGAGCGAAGTGAATCGTCCTTGGGAGGCAGTGGCGTGGGAGTTCATCGCAGCACATGATCGCAACGAACTCGATCAAAAGCTGCCCGGACTTCGCGAAAAACGTGCGGAATTGGCCGAGCGTGACCCTGGAATGGACGACACGCTTTTTTTGACCTGCGGCGTCGACCTTGCGGAGTATCCGCGGCCGGATCTGCAATCGCTCGCCGCCGAATTGCCAACCACCGTGTCGACCGCTGCAACCGCCTCGAACCGTTTTCAGCTTGATCCGGTCTCCTCAGCAAACGCTTCGTTTGGCACGCCATTCACTTCGGCCGCCTCGATCAAACTTGTCGATGTTGCAAAAGAACGAGGCATCGATTTTCAGTATCTCAATAATCATTCGGACAACGACGCCCACATCGTGATGTACCAAACCGCCGGTGGGGGCATCGCAGCGTTTGACTTTGATTTGGACGGATGGACCGATCTTTATTTTTGCCAAGCTGGCGGCTTGCCAAACGTCGCCGACGGATCGCAGCCGAACCGGCTGTATCGCAATCTTGCTGGACAGCAATTTGTTGATGTGGCGGGTGACGCACGGACCGATGACCGAGGGTACGGCCAAGGCGTGGCCGCAGCGGATTTAAATCAAGACGGTTTTCTCGATCTCGTGGTTGCCAACATCGGTGAGAATGTCATCTACATCAACAACGGCGACGGCACCTTTACTGAGACCACGATCGCAGGATCGGGCGGCTGGACCACCAGCATCGCAGTGGGGGATCTTGATGGGGACGCCTTGCCTGAAATCGTTGAGATCAATTACATCGAGGATCCAGCGGCATTCACCGCTGAGTGTTGGGGACAGGGATTTGACTGCACTCCGCGGATTTTTCGGCAAGCAAACGATCGTGTTTTACGGCGTGATGCCGATGGCAATTGGCAACCCTGGGAAAGCGGTAGCCGTTTTGCCGAAACGCCGAACTACGGTTTTGCGGGCGTGATCGCAAACTTCGATCAATCCGCAGGCAATGATCTGTTTATCGTTAACGATACCAAGGAAAACCATTTTTGGGTCAGCCGCGATGGCGATGTCTCGTCAAGGTTCGGCGTCGCTAACCAAGCGGCGCTACGAGGCTGTGCCTCCGGTGCAAGTGGTGAGGAACAGGGGTGCATGGGGATCGCCGCGGGTGATTTTGATCGCAATGGCCTGTTGGATTTGCATGTGACCAACTATTGGCAGCAACCCGCCAATCTGTACCTGCAGCGCAGCAGTGGCTTCTTTACCGACTACGCGGCGCAGTACGGAATTGCCGAGCCGAGTCGAGCGACGGTGGCCTTCGGAACGCAAGCGTCCGACTTTGATCGTGATGGTTGGTTGGACCTTGCTGTTTTGAATGGGCACGTTTTTGATCCGGTGGAAAATAACACTCCCGAGGTCCCCTTTCGAATGCCACCGCAGTTGTTTCGCGGCGCCCGCGGCGGATTTGCGTTAGACGCACAAGCCACCGAGGCCGATTTGTTCTGGTCCACACCGACGCTCGGCAGAACGTTGGCGAAGTTGGATTTTAACCGCGATGGACGCGAAGACTTGGTGGCAAATCATCTCGACGCCTCGCTTGCTTTGCTGGAAAACCAAACCGCAGGCGGGAATTGGTTGCGACTCGATTTGGTGGGCGTCACAAGCGAGCGTGATGCCATCGGAGCTCACGTGACCGTACGGCAAGCCGACGATGTGTGGCACGGCTGGGTGATCGGTGGGGATGGCTATTTGTGCACAAATGAGCCGACCGTCGATTTTGGGGTGGGAGACTACTCGCAGGTCGCCGAGGTCAAAATCCAGTGGCCCTCGGGAGCTCAGCAGGTCTTTACCAATGTTGACACGAACCAAAGCTATCTCGTGGTCGAAAATGATGACCGTCTGGTTCCCCGCTAGGCCGGTCGTCCTTTGGCACTCACCGGCAGGTGTTTGTAGCGGTGCGGCGCAAGCCGCCCGGTCTAATATCGAACGTTTTATTCGCTGCAACCGGGCGGCTTGCGCCGCACCGCTACCCAAAGTGGATGGCATTCGGCAGTCGCCGGCGGGGACCCTCTCACCGGCGTCCTACTTCGCTATGGTAGGGAACGCTGATTCTATAAACAAAGGTTGGGCGGGGATGGTTCCCCTGCAATTCGGTAATGCGTGGCGCTGCGAGACAAACGCGGCCGCGTGATGGATGCGCTGTTTTTGATCGATTCTGCGAGCTGGGTGCAAATCACCCTGTTTTTTGATAATGAATTCTTTGCCCGATTTGTCGTGTGAAACTAGCTTGGCGGCGAGCACACAGATTGCTCCGTCGCAACAAGCATTTTGGGGTGCTCGCTCGCGATGGTTGCGGGCGGGGCTTTGTTTAGCGGCGCTGACGTTCCTCGGATGCGGACGCGATGCGGCGGAGTCCTCGTCCGAAACAGTCGTTCCAGAGAGCCAACCCGCCGTTGCCGCGGATGTCGCCGCTCGCCGCGCATTGCAGCGAGGTGACTTGTCCGCCGCCCAGGCAAAGATTCAGGAATCGCTGCTGGTCCGGCCCGATGATCCCGCCGTTCTAGAGCTTGCGGGCGATGTTGCCGCGGCGTCGGGTAGATTCAGTGAAGCGGTCCCGCTGTATCAATCCGCAGTCGATCATTCAGCCAAAGCATCGCTGGCGTTGTTGGACAAAGTCGGCAAAGGCTGGATGCAACTTGGCCGGCCGTTTGAGGCGGTGCGGATACTTGAATCTGCTGTGCAGCACTACCCAAAACAGCCCTCGGTCCGCACCGATCTGGCCGGGCTGTTGGCGGCACTCGGGATGCAGCGGGAAGCGGCGCCGCATCTGCAGTGGCTTGTCATGCGAGGTCACGCAGGCGTCAGCGAACTGATTATGTTGTCTGACCTGGCCCGGCCACAAAGTGATGCCGCGATCAGCGAATATTCGCTCGAGCATTTTCCCGCCGACCTGCGTCCGCAGTTTTCACTGTCTCGCGCCGACGCCTATCGAGAAGACTGGGGCAAGGTGCGCGAGCGACTTCGACCGGTCGTTGCGAAGTATCCCGAGTTCACCGTTGCTCAAGCTTATTACGGTCGCGCACTCGTTGAGCTTGGTGACGAAGAAGCGGTCGAATCTTGGGCGACGTCGCTTCCGCAGGGCATCGAAGGCGAACCTCAGTACTGGATGGCCGCCGCGGTGTGGGCAGAACGTCGTGGAGACGCCAAGCAAGCCGCACGTGGTTATTGGCAAGCTGCAAAAAGCGCGGCCGACAATGCCGAGGCGCTTAGTCGTTTGGCCATCGTGCTGGCAGAATTGCAGATGGACGCGGAATCACGAGCGATTTCCGAGCGTGCGGGGAAGTTGGCTTTGATGCGGGATGCCGTCGATCTACTGCACTCTCGGCAAAACAATTCGCAACAGATCGCGGTCCGTGTTGCCAAGGCAATGCAAGAACTCGGCCGCCCCTGGGAAGCTGCCGGATGGCTTCGTGCCGGGGCGTTGATGAATCGCGAACTCGACCCGTCACTACGTGAGGTTTATGCGTCGGTTCGCGGGACGTTGACCGCGAAAACGCCCTGGCAGTTGCCCGAAAGCAAGATTGCAAACGATCTCGATTTGTCCCACTTTCCAGAGGTTCGCTGGCGTGGTGCGACGCGGAGCTCGATTGTCAGCGTCACCGATTCGGATGCCGAAGGACGTGGGATTCGTTTTGAGGAACAGGCCGCTGAGCGGAATCTGAATCACGTCTGCGTGGTCGAAAAGCCCGCTCGAGGCGAAGCGGGATTGTGGATCTATCAATCAGGTGCCGGCGGTGCGGCGGCGATTGACTTTGATCTGGACGGTTGGATGGATGTCTATCTAACCGCGATGGATGGCGACCCCCAGCAAACCAATTCAGCACCGAATCGGTGTTTTCGAAATTTAGCCGGACAATTTTCGGATGTTACCGAGTTTGCGCAACTCGGGGACACCGGATTTGCACAAGGACTTGCGGTCGGGGATATCAACAGCGACGGATTTGATGATCTGTACGTCGCCAATTATGGACGCAATCGCTTGTATCAGAACAACGGCGATGGCACCTTTACCGATGTGACGGACGATGCAGAGTTGAGCCACGATGATTGGACCACCTCAGTTGCCATTGCTGACATCGACCAAGAC
>NZ_ANOG01000535.1 GCF_000346295.1 Rhodopirellula maiorica SM1
CCTCGGCTCCCGCGTAAAAGGGCGTACCGCCGTTGCCACAGAATCCGAGCAACACGCCCGATTCGCACAGCATCCGTACTGCTCCCTGGGTAATTGAGGTGCCAATTCCTAACAGTAGCACTGTCGTATTTGCCAACGGAATATTCCAATACTGACTGATTCGTCGATCAGAATCGGCTTGCAGATAAACAACACGCCCATTTTTCACAAGTACACGACAGTGTTCCAAATATTCGAGGTTCCCTCGCTTTGAGTGCAGAATTTCTTTTGTTTTTTTTGATTCCAGCATTGATGTATTCGCAATCGTCTCTAGAGACATTACATGTCTAAGTTGTCGAATATCTTGCATTCAAGACTGCAACGGAGAGGCAAAGCTTTTCGCTGACTGCTAGATAACAGATGCGCAGCAGGCGGTTGATTGTCCCATATGTTGGCAATCCTTTGCATCTATCACAACCCCGTTTCTGCAAGACATTGCGTATGCTTCAACGGGAGGTCAGGGGCGTGACACACAGACGATGGATTGCATGCGCAATCTACTGAGTGACGCGTTTTGACCACGCGCAAAACCACTGCAGTGGCCTATCGATGGCTTGATGTTGCCGATATGCATTGGGTAAAGCAGCTCGGCGGCATGAAGTTGTGCTTTTTGTCGCCGCCTTGGCGGCTTCGAAGTAATTGGACAGTCGGAACCCCCATGCTTACGAGAACGTCCGGCTTAGGGTGACTCTAACAACTCGCATTCGTCTTTTTTTAAGGCCGGAGGCCGGTACAATTCATGCCGGTGGTGTTAACCACCGGTTTGGAATGCGGCAAATCCAAGGCCGGAGGCCGACACATTTACGCAGTCATTGTGTCGGCCTCCGGCCTTTGCAGCTCATTCGCTACATCCCGTGGCCTTACGGCCACGGCAGAGGATGTATCGGCCTCTGGCCTAAGCCAGACGTTCTTTTACGCATGGGGTTACGTGGCTGCCGCGGCTGGTTCGCAATGATGCAATGGGGGATTCCACGTAGCGGGACAGTTACCTCGATAAACGGTAGCTGTACATCGTCGCGTTGCGACTGACATCCGCCGGGAAACGCGTGAAACTCGAAAGATCCAATTCGCTGGTTGACTCTCGCCAGCCACGCGCGAAGAATCCTTTCGGTTTGAACGGATTCCCTTTTGGAGAATGGAAGTATGTGGGCTCGATTGCTTTATGGTGCTGGACTTGCCTTGGTTGCCTCTCAGTTGTTTGCGCAGGCTCTGATCTAACGCTACGTTGCGAAGGTTCGCTGCCGTCTGTGCCGTCTCACATCGGTCCTAGGCTCATTCAAAAAGGCGACCGTCTGCGTCAATCTGGCTTGATCCTGCGTTGCGTATCAGAGGAACCGAAGCAGCAAGATTCCGGTCCGACATTTTAAAGCCAGCGTCTTCTAACACTTTTTGATCGTGGCGGTGACG
>NZ_ANOG01000536.1 GCF_000346295.1 Rhodopirellula maiorica SM1
GCTGGTGAAACGCTGCTTGCACGGTCCAATTCTAACACTGCGAGCCCCACCCAGATCCGGCTACCGCCGTCTCTGACCTCCCCATTGGGGAGGTAAAACAGTTGGACAACCTCACGCAAGCTGGAACCTCTCGATACTTCCGGCCATCTTAAAATTTGCGGGGAAAAACGTCGGTTTCGCCGGATGATTGACGGGATTCAAAATCACCGTCCCTACTACTCTATGGATTGTGTATAATCAGACGGCAACTGAGTTCGACGAATCGGCTCGGTTTGCCCTCGCCGATCCTCCCCTTCCATCGAGCAGAAAACTGTCGCTGGTCGCTCTGCGATCAAAACGCGTCGTTGTAAAAAATCGTTATGATCACGGAGTGATCAACGACGATGTGATTGCAGCAACGTTATGATCGCGGAGCGATCAACGACATTGGCGACAATGCCCACCTCAAACGGGTCCTACCTGTGTATCGAATTCCACTCGCCCTCTTTGTTGGCCTGCTTGTTTGTGGAAACGCTGTTTGCCAACAGCTTTCGCGCGAACAACTCGATCAGTTCGAAATCCATGTGCGTCCGACGCTGACGCGGCACTGCATCTCGTGTCATGGTGAAGAAAAACAAGAAGGAGGGCTGCAGTTGACGTCGCTGGCGCAACTGCTCGAAGGAGGCGACTCGGGTCCAGCCATTGTCGTCGGTAGCCCCGACGAAAGCTTGCTCATCGAGGCACTGCGATACGAGTCGTTTGAAATGCCGCCCGAAGAGCCACTCGAAAACGAGCTGATCAGCGGGCTGGTGAAATGGATCGCCGATGGAGCCGCTTGGCCTGCGGGCGTCGTTTTGCATCCGCCACCGAAAATCACTGACGAAGACCGTGCTTGGTGGTGCTATCAACCGATCACCGATCCCAAACCGCCCACCACCCAGGATGAACCATGGTGCCGTGATGATCTGGACCGTTTTATCTTGTCGCGGCTTGAAAATGCAAACATCGGCCCCGCGTTCGAAGCCGATCCGCAGTCATTGGTTCGCCGCGTCCATTTCGCGATCACGGGACTGCCGCCTGATGCGGCTGCGATTCGCGCAGCCAGCTCGCCTGATTTTGACTACGAGGCGATGGTCGACAAGCTGTTGCAAAGTGAGGCGTACGGAGAAAACCAAGCACGGTTCTGGTTGGACTTGGTTCGCTATGCCGACTCGGACGGCTATCGCGCCGACCATTCACGCCCTCACGCACATCACTACCGCGATTATGTGATTCGATCATTCAACGAAGACAAACCGTATGACCGTTTCGTCCGTGAACAACTTGCCGGTGACGAAATCGATCCTGGTAATCGTGATGCCCACGTCGCGACGATGTACATGAGACACTGGATCTATGAACACAACCAACGGGATGTCGAGACGCAGTGGCATGAGATTTTGCACGACATCACCGAAACGACTAGCGACGTCTTTCTCGCTCAAGGATTGAAGTGTGCTCGCTGTCACGATCACAAGTTTGATCCACTGTTGCAAAAAGACTTCTTTCGGATGAAGGCGTTCTTCGCAGCGTTTCAGCCTGCCGAGGATCATCCGGTGGCCGATGCCGAAACTCGCCGAATCTATCAAGAGCAATACGCCAAGTGGGAGGCGGCGACCGCCGAGATTCGCGAGCGGCTGCGAGAGATCGAGTACCCGGTCGCGATCCAACATGCGACCCGCGAGAAGGCCGACAAATTCATCGACGAAATCAAAGCGATGATTCACAAACGGCCGCACGAACGGACTCCCTACGAGCACCAGATCGCCTCGCTTGCCGAGCGGCAATTCGACTTGCCGTACGACAAGTTGTCTCAGTGGTTGAGCGACGAGCAAGAAGCCGAGCGACAACAACTGCATCAAAAACTCGCTGAGTTTGACTCGATCAAACCCAAACCGCTGCCGACGATCGACTTTGTTGGCAGCGATGTCGGACCGGTTGCTCCGGTGACTTACGTTCTCGACGACAAAGACAAAACGCCGATCGCACCTGGTTTCATTACCTTACTGGACGACGGTGACGCCGAGATCACGCCTCCGCCCGCCTCGCTGCGTTCAACCGGACGCCGCACGGCGCTCGCCGATTGGATTGCCAGTCCCGAGAACCCTCTCACCGCTCGAGTGATCGTCAATCGCATTTGGCAACAACACTTTGGCGTGGGTCTTGTAGAAACGTCCAGCGATTTTGGACAATTGGGCGTTCCGCCAACACACCCTCAGTTGCTGGACTGGCTGGCGTCTCGATTTATCGAAGAAGGGTGGAGTTTAAAGAAGCTACACCGCCGCATCCTGCTGTCCGCCACCTATCGGCAAACGTCGCAGCGTCCGCTGGACGATTCACTCGCCGCTGCCGACCCGAACAATCAATTATTATGGCGGATGAACCCACGGCGATTGTCGGGCGAAGAGATTAATGATGCGGTGTTGACCGCCAGTGGCGAATTGAAATCCAAGAAGCGTGCCATCTACAAAACGGTCCGCCGCAATTCGCTCGATCCATTGCTGGCGGCCTTTGACGCACCCGATCGCATTCGCAGCGTCGGCAAACGTCACCGCACGACGACGTCGCCACAGGCGTTGTTATTAAGCAATGGATCGTGGTCGCATGACCGGGCAACAGCAATCACAAAACGCCTTGCTAATAGCGGCGACGAAGAAATGTTGATTGCCAATGTGTATCAAATGCTGCTCAGTCGCCAACCGAGCCTAGACGAAGTGCAGATGGCGATGGAATTTCTAGAGCATTACGCCGCGGCAACTCCGGAGGAACAGGGTGAAAAAATCGAAACCTTGGTATCGATGCCCAAGACGACTGGCACCGCGGTGGACCTGAAACCGGGCGGCCCGATCCGCATGAGTCTGGCGACGTCGAAAGAGCTTCCTGATGGCGATTTTACGGTCGAAGCGGTCGTGCTGTTGCGATCGCTGTACAAAGACGCCAACGTCCGCACAATCGTAGGCCACTGGAACGGCAGCCCCAAGCGTGCTGGGTGGTCGTTGGGAGTCACGTCGGCGAAAAGTGCTTACAAACCCCGTAATTTGATTCTGCAATTGGTTGGCAAA
>NZ_ANOG01000537.1 GCF_000346295.1 Rhodopirellula maiorica SM1
CTTGCGCCGCAGCTCTACAAACGCCACCCTTTTGGTGTCAAAGTAGACGGCATTGGGTAATCCCCCCTCGTCTCGCGAATCCCCCGGTTAGAAAGTACAATAATTGTCGCAGAAGACGGATGGCGACGTGCTGGAAATAATACGTTACGCTCTTATGCTTCAAATTTTAGTTGCGCAGCCGCGTATGACTCATCAACTTCGGAATTAGCCTGGCAAGACACTATGGGACAGTTTTTCTTTGATGTCCCTGAGACGGCTCAAGATTTTATCAGCCGGTCGCTCTGGAAAGATGCTTATATCTGCGGGATTGAAGGCGTTCCTTGGCAATCACGCAATGAATTTGATGGTTCGCGATTGACGATCACTCGAGGAATCGAGTCCTCGGGAAAGCTATATCTGACCTGCCCGATCGAAGGCGTCGGCTATTGCACGCTCAATACATGCAGTTTACGGCCGCTCGAGGAAGCCCACCTGCTGCTGTTGGAATTGGCTCGCGGCAGCTGTTATCGCGCCCGTGTCCAATCCGATGCCTGGGAGCGAGCTGGATTGACGCTGACCAGCACCTTTTTGGAGCTGATGGCCGAGGGCACACAGCGATTTCTTGATGCGGCGCAGCGTCGGGGGGATCCCGGGGTGGCATCGGAGTATGCGATCGAAGCGATTTCGATCCTGGAACAAGCCAACGCAGAACTCGGTGATAGTTACGCGATCCAGTCGGTTTCGTTCCGCAAGCAACGCGAATCTCAACTGGGAACCTTGTTGGCCGCCGCCGTGGTGCCGCCGAGTCCGACCGAACCCGATCACGAAGAAGCGTTTTGCGCGGCATTCAATTCGGCGGCGGTGCGATTGAGCTGGGCGGATATCGAAACCGATTCAGGTCGATTCGACTACGACGCAGCCGAGCAATCGATTCGTTGGTGTGCATCCAAAGGGCTGCGTGTGATCGGAGGTCCGCTTTTGGATTTCCGCGAGCGATTGATGCCGCACTGGCTGTATTTGCTCGAAGACGATTTTGAGTCGTTGTTGCAATCGGTTTGTAATTTTGCGGAACGCACCGTGCTAAAACTTCGCGGTTCGGTCCAGCTTTGGAATTGTGCCTCGGGGCTCAATACACCAGGGCCGCTGAAGCTCGATGACGAGCAAATCATGCGATTGGCGGTGGGGATCTTGCAGACAGTTCGCCGCAATGATCCCAACACGCCAGCGATCATGATGTTCGATCAACCGTTTGGTGAATATTTGGCAAAACACCGCGACGCCATCTCACCGCTTCACTTTGCCGACGCAATCGCGCGCAGCGGACTTGGGATGGCTGGTTTTGGTTTAGATGTGCGAGTCAATTATGCCAGCGGCGCCACGCTGCCACGGTCGGCCATCGACTTTGGCCAAATGATTGACCGCTGGGGAACGCTCGGGCTGCCGCTGCTGGTTCAGCTGTCGATCCCCGGAGATCGCGGAGCGGATGAAAAGGCGATCTATCCGCTTGAACCGTTACCGGAAACCTCGTCCGAGCTTGACGCAAGTTCCGATCAACTGCGGATCGCCAGCCCATTGATCCGCACGCTGCTTGCCAAGCATATCGTGCACGGCATTGTTTGGGACGGCTGGTCCGACGCGTTGCCCCATGTCTTGAGCCATTCGGGGCTGATCGATGCCGAGAACGAGCCGCGACCGCTGCTGGACTATTTGACGCGACTCCGACGCGACTTCTTAGCGTAAGCTATTTCCGCCGCCGTAGCGAATGTCGCCAAGACTTTCGGCCCTGCCATCTTATGGTCGTAGTGGGACTCGCCAGAGTTCCAGATCTTCGGTCGTAGTGGGACTCGCCAGAGTTCCTGGTGCTTCAACCGGCGAATACGGTGATTCTGGAAAGACGGGAATTCTGGCGAATTCCACTACTTGAACAAAGGCATTGGCCGTAAGGCACCGGGGATTACGCGGGAAGAGCCGCTCACGAAATTAACAAGGTGGTTTGACTACCACTTGTCCGGTACATCGGGTTGTTGCCAAACGCTCATCCCGCCGTCGACCAACAACGTTTGCCCATGGACGTGTTCCGCCGCGTCGGATAACAAGAACACTGCGGCGCCGCCGCATGCATCGGGGCTGGGGATTTGGCCGTTAGGTGTATGCAGTTTCATCCAGCTTTCGATGCGTGTGTCCTGGTTGACGATGTCGGTCAACGCAGTACGGACCAACCCCGGCGCCATCGCGTTGACGCGGATTTGATGTGGCGCCAATGAAACGCACAGCGAGCGGACCATCGCTGCGACCGCCCCTTTGCTAGTGTCATAGGCGGTGTGATCCGGTTCCGCTAACACGCCATTGATCGATCCGGTAAACAGCACGCGGCCGGCGACACCCGAATCAATCCAACGTTTTGCAAATGCCTGAGTCAAAAAGTATCCCGAGGTGACATTCAAATCGATGGTGCGGCGATACCGCTCGTACGTCATCTCCAAAAAAGGGGTGTCGATAAACGTGCCGGCATTGTTGACCAACAGATCGATGTCCGGCAGCGCGATGTCGATCGCGTCCATTAGTGGGGCAAGATAATCGCTCGGAGGAGCAGACAAATCGGCGATCAACAATTCCGCCTGCACCCCCAATTCACGGAGTTCGTTTCGAGTGCGAATCGCGATTTCGTCTTCGTCACGACCGAGGATCAGGACGTCCGCTCCGGCGGCGGCGATCGATTTGGCGATTGCCGCTCCGACACCTTGGGTACCGCCCGTCACGAGGGCTCGGCGTCCAGTCAGTGCAAAGGGGGATGGCGTGGGGCTCATGATAACGGAGGGGCTAATTTTATGCGTGAGCGAAATGGGTGGGACAAAAAAGCGAGAGGGCAGGCGGCAGGCGGGGAAGGGCATGAATTACGAAATCACAAAAGTTTTGTCATCACTGGTTCTCGGGAAAAAAGCGACAACTTTGCAAGTTCGTCTCATCGTCGGGCGAAAGTTTTGCCGACCTACCTTGATGACTACCTTAGCGAGTCTAAGATAAAGGTTGTGGGACTGAATAAGACCCGCAACCGCTTCGGTCGTCTAATTTCGGCAGAGGGATCATTTTTCGGGTTCGCCAAAGTCATTCAAAGGCTTGTACAGTAGTACGCTGAGACTTTCGCGTTTCTCCCAGCGGCTCCATTTTGCCGCCGACCGATCGAAGCATTTCAAATAGCCGGCCAATGATGTGAAAACGTCATTGGCCGGTTTTTTTGTGCTTCGATCTAAACGGCGGCGGGCATGTCGCCGCAGTTCCCGTGACTACGATTTCGCGTGACTACGATTTCGCAGGATCTTTGCCATCGATCCAAGGACCGGCAAGATTCATATACTCGGGCTCGATCAATTTGCTACCAAAGTCACCCGCAGTCCATCCGGGGATATGTTTTGGATCGGCGCCGGCTTCGGAGAGTTGTTCCCACTTCTTGGCCCAACCTGGATCGGTGGTGCTGATTTCGCGAGTTTCCGGATCGATGAAGAACACCTTGCCTTGACGATAGCTTTCCGCACCAAGGTTCACCACGGCGATCGCGGCGGCACCTAAATCCGGTGGGTTGTTACACATCATTGGCTCGCCCGCTTCACACGCATCAAGCCAATTCGCAAAGTGAGCGTAGGTTGTGTTGCCGACTTTTTCGGTCGCGATGCGTTCGTCTTTGTAGTCACGTTCGTGAGTGACTTGAGGACGTTCGGCAACAAAGTCGAAACCGTCAAATTCTTCGCCATTTCCAAAACGGAACGTTCCAAAGTGTCCGCGAATCAGTTGGTCGATCCGTGATTCTTGGTTACACATCGTGGCGGTCACCAGGCCTTGAACGCCTTCGTTGAAATCGGCGACCACGGTGGCCACATCGGGGACATCACGGCCGTCGTATTCCATGTACAGACCGCCGGCACCGACGACGCGTCCTGGGATTCGCAGTCCGGTGGCTTTCAACATCGACGTGGTGCGATGCACAAACAGGTCGGTGAACATGCCGCTGCCGAACGGCCAGAAACGACGCCACTGTTTGTATTTTTCACGGTCAAACGGCATCTCGGGTGCAAGTCCTTCGTTCGATCCGAGCCAACGTTCCCAATCGATCGTTTTGGGAGACATGTCGGCTTCCAGCTTGTAGTACCGCCATTGTCCCATGTCGCTGTTGCGAAAGTATTCGGTTTGGAATCCGAGCACCTTGCCAAGCTTGCCGTCTTTAAGCAATTCGTTGACTTCGTTCCAAACCGGCAAGCTGGTCGATTGCACGCCCACCTGCATGACTTTGCCACTTTCACGCCACGCCTTTTCGACCGAAAATGCTTCTTCGACCGTCTTGGTCATCGGTTTTTCACAGTAGACATTCAGTCCCGCTGCGATCGAATCGACCGTTTGTTTGTGGTGCCAATGGTCGGGCGTTCCGATGCAAACGGCGTCGAGATTCTCTTTCTCGATCATATCGCGATAGTCGACATAACGGCCTGGATCGGTTCCTGTGGCCTTTTTGATATGGTCAGCGACCTTGTTCCGCTGCGTTTCATAGACTTCGGCAACACCGACGAGTTCGATGTTCCGGCCTTCTTCGTGCAGTTTGCATAACGTCTTGACGTGCGCGCCATAGCCGCGACCACCGGGGCCGATGAATCCGATTCGCATCCGTTCGTTGGATCCCGCGGCTGCAGCAGCTCGCGTCGCGGAGAGCCCCACGGATGCGGCTGCGGCGACACCGGCTGATTGCGTCATAAAGTTGCGGCGATTGGTTTGATTTTCGGTTTGCTTTTCAGCTGTCATGATAAGATTCCTCAATTTGAACGCTCTCTGCAACCAGAGAGCTATCGGGTACAAAAAAGGGGAGAAGTGATGTTAAAACGAGTCCTGCGTCGGACTGGTTTATTTACGGTAAAACGATTTGTCATTGACGGATTTGAGCTTGTTCGTCGATGGCCCCCATTTCCAATCCACTGTCGGAGCCGTTTTGCCATCGGACAGACAGGTCAATTGGATCGGGTGATACCCCTTGGCCAATTTGATCGAAACCGTACGGCGTTGGCCCGCCTGGTAACCAAAGTCGGCGTCGAGTACCGACGCTTGGTGAATCCGTAGAAACGCTTTGCTGTTTGTTGATAACGACATTTGATAGGTTCCCGTTTCCGGGACCTCGATCCAGCCGGTCCACTGGATCGCACCGTTGCCGCTCGGCAATTCCGCTGTGTCGAGGTTCACCGAGGTGCCCGTTTTTTGCGGCGTCATTCCGGTGGTTTGCGGGACGTAGGGGAATTCGCCTTCGTAGAACGCCCAGTGCAAACCAGAGGTTGCGGCCGAGACCTGCGCGGCGGGGATGGCGACGTTGTCGTAAGGCCGTTTGGCACTTGCATTGGGCATCCGTGATTGCAAGACGTGGTCACGCATCCGTTTTTCAAGTTTCTTGAATCGTGGATTGGTGTTCGCCAGATCGTGCTGTTCCTTCGGATCCTTTTTGAGGTCATAGATCTGAAACGGATCGTCATGGGATTTGATGTTCACTCGTACTCCCTTGAATCCATCCAGATGGACGACTTGCATTTGGCCACGTTTCTTGCCGCGATGCGATGGAGCGAAATCTTTGTATTTGGGCGTTGATCCGTTCTGTGAGTACTCGACATAAATCTGGCTCGTCTCGGCCTTGCCGTTTCCGGTCAACCGTGGTCGCAACGAAACGCCATCGGTGCGGGCCGGAGCGGCAATCCCACCAAGATCGGCAAACGTCGGCATCCAATCATGGAACTGACTGGGTTCCGTGTTGATTTTGCCTGCAGGGATTTGCCCAGGCCACCATGCCAACGTGGCGACGCGAATGCCGCCTTCCCAAACATCGCGTTTGATTCCATCGAGTGGTCCGTACGACTGGAACGACGTGGGGTCGTAATTTGAATTGGCAAGATAGCTTTCTTGATGCGGCCCGTTGTCACTGGAGATCACGACAAGCGTGTTTTGGTCGATCTCTAGATCACGAAGTGTTTGCAGCAGATCGCCGACGCAGTGGTCAATCCGTCGCACCATCGTGGCGAATCGTTCTTCCTCGTCGCTCCATCCTTTGCCGACGTAATCGGGATGACGGTACGAATCAATTTCACCTTTGGCGGTGTTGATCATATGACCTGCTTCGCCGGTCCACTGGATTCCACCATCGAGACCGTTGCCTTCGGGATAGGCCATCGTGGGCGTTTGCAAGGCTGCGTGCGGTGTGTCGTAGGCCAGGTACAGAAAGAATGGCTCTTGCGGATTCGATTTTGTCTGCTCGGCGATCCAGTGTTTGCTTCGCGCGGTGAACAAATCGGTGGTGTAACACTTCGACAGCCCGGCGGAAACTTCGCGGTCGTTGTGCCATACCTGTTTGGGTTGCCGGTGCGTCTCGCTATTGCCAAGCGGCCACGCGTCGGCGGGGTAGTGCACGTGCCCATCGACATGACGCACGTAGCCAAAAAATTCATCGAAACCACGTTTGGTTGGATAGGCCGGCCATGTTTCCGCTGAATTACCGTTGCCCTGCAATCCATATTTACCAATCAATGCGGTTCGGTAGCCAGCGTTTTTCATCACCGTTGCCAACGTATGATTGTTGGCCAAGCTCTTGTCGAATTGGTTGTCCCGCACCTCGGCATGTCCTTGGTGCACGCCGGTCAACAGCGACGAGCGGCTCGGGGCACAGACCGGGGCCGGACAATAGTGCTGACGAAGCTGGATGCCTTCGGCTGCCATTTGATCGATCATCGGCGTGTGCAGCCGTTTGTCGTGACTGGATTCGTTTTGGTACAGCACCCCAAGGTCACCCCAGCCGAGGTCGTCACATAAAATGAAAATCACGTTGGGTTTCGACGGGGCGTCGGCAGCCATCGCCGCAGAGTGGGTCCAGGGATGAGCCAGCGTCATCATCAGTAAAAACAGGACAGGCAATCGCGTCATTCTTGAGGTATCTCTCGTGATCGTGGTTGAAATGTGTTGAGGGTCGTCGCCGCTGTGATCGCGGTGAGTTTGGGAACACGATAGGGTTCGGTTGTCATTGTAACCCAATCTCTCCTTGTGGGTTTACAAGCACGCCCTAGACTGAACCACTCCGTGTTTTTTTGTTGGTATTGACTATCCTGCCGGTTATGACTGAATCCCAATCCAATTTGGCGGACCAACCGCCTCGCAAAATAGCGCCTAACCCAAAATTGTCGGGGTTGGGTTTGACGCTAGCCCTGTTGGCCGTCTGTTTGTTTCCGTTGGCGGGGCTAAGCCTGTATGCGACATTTTATGGTCGCGCTGCTTCGCGATCGCTGCCGGTGGAGGTATCACTGGACCGCCGCACCGTGGTTGCACCCAATGGCCAAGGGGGGCTGTTGACCGATGTGGTGGTGATCATCAACACGGCCGATCATGACATCCCCAATCTGACCGTGAATTTGAACGGCCAGTATTTCTTGTACCGTGATTCACCCTTGCAAAAAGGTGAGACGTTGGTGTTGCCGCAAAGCATTTTTATGACCAAAGCGAACCAGCGATTTGTGCCGGGACGCTACCCGATCACCGAAGTCACCGTGACCGGGCGACTGCCCAGCAACGCCCGCGGGGTGACCGAAGTTCATTTCGAGTAAACGCCCTGCTCTGCTCTGCCCTCCCCTCCACTCCCCTCCCCTGACACTGATCCCTGAATCTGTGCCTTCTGGCCCATCCGTCCCATCTGATTGAACCTCGCGAGAATTCAAGCATGCGTCGCTCCGCTGTTCGTGCCCTCGGTATGTTGACCCTTGCCACCTTTGTGATCGCTCCGGCCGCGGTATTCGGCCAAGGCAGTAAGCAAGATTACGAACGTTGGCAAACTCTGAAGAAGCGAATTAGTCAGCCGATTTTCGCGGACAAAGTGGATCCGAATTGGAGCGAGTCGTCCGAGGATTCGTTTTGGTATCAAGTCCTCTCCCCGGACAATACATTCCGCTACATCATCGTCGATGCGACGACAAAGACTCGCAGAGAAGCATTTGATCACGACCAACTGGCGAATCTGCTGGCGTCGGAGTTGGGTGAGGACGCGGCGTCATCAAAACCACAGCTGAACTTGCGATCGTTGTCCTTTGACGCTGGCTTTACCAAAGTGCGATTCGAACTGGGGAAACGCAAGTGGGAGTTCGTTTTGCCCAGTGGCCCGCTCAGCGAGGTCGATTCGCGACAACGCGGTCGCGAGGATTTGGACGATGCCGAAACCCTTGCTGCGAATCGGCAAGTACACCGAAGTCGCGATGGCGGCGATCGGACGGAGATTCAATTTGAAAATCGCACCGACGAACCGCTGCATTACAAATGGGTGACATCGACCGGCGAGTACCGCGATTACGGCCGTGTTGCCCCGAAACAAACCGCATCGCTATCAACCTTCGCCGGACATAGCTGGGTATTGGAATCTCCCAGCGGTTCCATCGTCGCGGCCTTTGTCGCCGATGTGTGGCAGTCGCTTGCACGCATCGACGCCGATACTCCCCGCCCTAAACCGCTGCGAAGTTCAATGAAACGCTCGTCACGTGCGGCTCGCTCGACGCGATCTCGTTCGCCTGATGATGCTTGGCAAGTTGCGTTCGAAAATCACAATGTGGTGCTGACATCAACGAAATCGGACGCTCGAGCGGTCTTGACGACCGAGGGCGAATCCACCGATGGATTCGCAGGCCGAGTTTGGTGGTCACCGGATTCTCGCAGCTTCGTCGTGATGAAAACCAAGAAAGTTGATGTGCGAACGATTCCGATCGTCCAGGCATCACCCGCAGGCTCGATTCATTCGAAACTTCATACCATCGATTACGCAAAACCGGGTGACGCGATGGATCATCCACGCCCGGTTCTGTTTCGTGTCAACGAAAACGAAATTGCGGAGACGACCGTCACGTTGATTGACGATTCGTTGTTTCCCAATCCCTATTCGCTTGGCGATCTGCAATGGCACGAGGACAGTGCCTCGTTTTCATTCTTGTACAACGAACGAGGTCATCAAACGCTGCGTGTGATTTCGGTGGACAGGGAATCTGGCGAACCGCGAGTGATGATTGATGAGCAAAGCGACACGTTTGTGTGTTATTCCCACAAAACGTTTTTGCAGCGAATCGATGCAACCAACGAAGCGATCTGGATGAGCGAACGCTCGGGATGGAATCATCTGTATTTGGTCGATCAAACCAGCGGTGAAGTGAAAAACGCCATTACACGTGGTGATTGGGTGGTCCGTGGCGTCGAGCAGGTTGACGAAGCGAATCGACAAATTTGGTTGACAGTTTCGGGAATTGACAAGGGACAAGACCCTTATCACCGACATTTGATTCGCGTGAACTTTGATGGCAGCAATCTTGTTCGATTGACGCAGGGTGATGGTGATCACGAGTGGCAATTCTCGCCCCAGCGACGCTATCTCGTCGATTCGTATTCGCGAGTCGATTTGCCAACGGTGACCGAACTTCGGGATGCCGTGACAGGCGAGCTTGTCGTCGAATTGGAAAAGGCCGATGCGTCCGAATTGCTAAAGACTGGCTGGGAATTCCCCGAACGCTTTGTGGCCAAAGGACGCGATGGCGAAACCGACATCCACGGGATCATTATTCGTCCCACCAATTTCGACGCGAGCAAAAAATACCCGGTGCTCGAAGCAATCTATGCCGGGCCGCATTCCGCGTTTGTGCCCAAGCAGTTTGGCCGCCATAGCAGCCTGTATGAAATGGCCGAACTTGGATTCATCGTGGTCAAAATTGATGGGATGGGGACCAGCCATCGCAGCAAAGCGTTTCACGACGTGTGCTGGCAGAACCTTGGCGACAGCGGGTTTCCCGACCGGATCGCGTGGATGAAGGCGGCGGCGATCGACCGACCCGAAATGGATCTTTCACGCGTCGGAATCTGGGGTGGATCCGCGGGAGGCCAAAGTGCAATGCGAGCCTTGATTGCGCATGGCGATTTCTATCACGCGGCGGTCGCCGATTGTGGCTGTCACGACAACCGTGTCGACAAGCGATGGTGGAACGAGCAATGGATGGGGTATCCCATCGGGCCTCACTATGCCGAGCAATCCAACGTGACCCAGGCGCATCGATTGCAAGGCGACTTGATGTTAATCGTGGGCGAGATGGACCAAAACGTCGATCCCGCGACGACGATGCAAGTGGTCGGCTCGTTGGTGCAAGCGGACAAAGATTTTGAGCTGCTGGTGATGCCCGGGGTCGGTCACGGAGCCGCGTCGCACCCCTACGCCCATCGTCGTCAAGCCGATTTCTTTATTCGCAAATTGTGGGGAAATGAGCCTCGGTTCTAAGTCGTCTTTGCCGCGTTTACAGGTGTCGCAATGCGATTCTTCGGCGCCGCACGCTCCTCATCGTTGAAGGGGGCTAGCGTAAAAGACGCGAAGACTGGCTCAAAACGCCCAAAAAAACGCGAGAAAACACCTTTTGGCTTTGATTCAACTTGCTTAGGCTAGAACCAGTTTCGTAAAGGTTGCGTAGAAGCCTTTCAAAAGCTCGCCCATTTTCCACTGCTGTACCGCACTTTTTTAATGAATCTTGCTTCCCGAATCGCGTTGATTGCCTATGTGGTGGGCGGCTGGCTGTTGCCAGCGATGCACCATCATCCAGGGCATTCGCACGCGTTTGATGGTGGGCCAGCAAGTTCGATGTGCTGCTCGGATCACGGTTGTGAAGCGGCGTTACCGACACTCGATTCGCCTCAAAACGACGTCTCGCAATCCGGCGAAGCTTCGTCGTGCTGTCACAATCATGGTGACAACGTCGCCGCAGCAAGCGACGCAGATCCCGCCCAGGCACACTCTCCTTTCCAAGGAGATGAGTCCAATGCGATCTTGTACGCGGTGGATTCGGGGGATCCTCATGCTTGTATTGGGCTGTGTGCGCTCTGTGCCGCCCAAAGTTTAATTGGTCAAACCGACACCCATTCGGTCTCTTCGGTAGGCGAAAACACGCTTGTCGGTCGAATCGGTTCGACTGGAATTGGCTGGCCATTGCGTGTTCAACGCGGCGGCATCTCTTCTCGCGGTCCTCCTGCGATTCTCTAAAGACGTTCCGTGGCTCTGACGCTACGGATCTTTTCATCGTTGATTTGGCATCTGCAATTTCTGCTGATGCTTGCTTGATGTTTCCATCCACGCTCTGCAGTGCGTTGGAATTTTGATCCGGTCTTTTTTGAATCATTTTATATTTTAGGAATCGTAGAGAATCACTCATGAATACTTCTATTGTCTTGCACCCCAGTAGCACTCCCCACGGTCGTGTTATCCGTTCGCGTTCGGGGCACCCACGTTTCGCGTTTACCTTGGTCGAATTGTTGGTCGTGATCGCGATCATCGGAGTCTTGGTCGGATTGCTGTTGCCTGCAGTTCAAGCGGCTCGTGAAGCGGCTCGCCGGATGAGTTGCAGCAACAATGTGAAACAGCTCGGTTTGAGCATTCACAATTACCATTCGTCGTACAACCAGTTGCCAATTCACGGTAGTGGTACTTGGGTCAACGGAGCCGCGATCGGCAGCGACGTCAGCAACCGCATGGATTTGTCGGCCTGGGTGGCGTTGACTCCGTTTTTTGAACAACAAGCGTTGTGGGAACAGATTAGTAACCCGCTCGGCGTCTACCCGGCGATGGGGCCGGAAACGGACGAAGCGAACTATCAACCCTGGGTCACGGAATTGGCGACGCTGCGTTGTCCAAGCGATCCCGGTCAAGGGTTGCCTAGCTTTGGGCGAACCAACTATGCCGTCTGTTTAGGTGATTCGATCCATTACATGGACCGTGGACCGCTGGGGATTGAAAGCGGCACGACGGTCACGCTCAGCAATTTGGCGACCCATGCGACCGAAGCACGTGCGGCGTGTCGTGGGGCGTTTGTCGCACATCAAACAACGCGTTTCCGTGACGTATTGGATGGCTTGTCAAATACGATCTTTGCTGGCGAAATTGCAACCGATCTTGGTGATTCCGACATTCGTACGATTGCAGCGATCGGAAACGATTCGTCGGGCGAATTGGTGCGTGACGAACCCGATTTCTGTGTTCATGACGGTTTGGTCGACCCCAACCGTCCTAAATTCTGGCTCGCCGGCGCCGCAACCCTTGCCCCGTCCGAGCATGGTCGCGGTTTCCGCTGGGCATCGAGCGGATCATCCTTTAGCGGTTGCAACACGATTGTTCCGCCGAACCGTGAACTCTGTTTTGGCGGTCCCGATGCTAGTTCGCACGGCGTCGCTCCGCCAAGCAGCCGGCACCAAGGCGGCGTGCATGTATTGATGGGCGATGGCTCGGTCAAGTTTGTTACCGATTCGATTATCGGCGGTGACATTCACCACTCGAACGTTTGGAGTGGCGGTACCGGCGAAAGTGCGCCGGGTTCCAAGAGTCCCTACGGTTTGTGGGGAGCCCTTGGCACGCGTGCTTCGCGAGAAGTCATATCTGACGACTTCTAGGCCAATTGAACGCTTGTCCCAGTCGACGGTTGGTAGCAAAAGTCGCCAAGACTTTCGCGAATCATCCTCGACGAACGTTCACGCTCGTTTTAGGACCGCGCCAATGCCGGCGTCGGTTGCGGCAACGTGGCCGAGCTGCGTTGGATGATTTGTTCGGCAGCCAATGTCGCGAGTGCCTTTAGCGTCAGTTGTGGATTGATTTCGCAACCGGCGGGAAAGATCGACGTGTCGGCGACGGTCAGATTTTCAATCGCTTCGCCGCAATCCGTCATCATTTGGAAGGTCGTGGGATTGACCACGTCGCCCAACGACGCACCGCCTTGCGGATGGGTGGTCAACAGATTGACGAACGCGGGACCACGGCGACGAATTTCGCTAAGTCCCCATTCAAAATCATCCATGTTGCGGATTCGCAGCGGACGGCCACACCGCATCAGGATCGATTTAGTAGGCAGGTGCAACGTGACGCCGTCGTCGGGTTTAGCGGCAGCAAAATAGATCCGCGCGACACGCCGTAAACCACGCAACAGCATTTCAAATTCGTCACAGTCGAATTCGAGATGGAAATCACCGCACGAATCTACGTAGTTGCTACAGCGGACTTTGGTCGGAACGACGATGCCCGACATCGAAAGATGGTTGAATTTTCGCATCACGCAGGCGAACTCTTTGAACCATCCGGTCAACGCAAGCGCCACGGTGCCGGGGAAGTGGAACCAGTTTTCCAACGCAGGTTCCTCGACCATTTTGCCATTTTCCATGATATTGCGTCGGTCGACCAAAAAGCACTGCGTCACGCCCGGTTCGGGGCGTCCGCTATCCGACGGCCAAATCGGTTTGTCAAACATTGCATAAAGCGCCGTTCCAATATTTGCCGTCAATCGTTTGCCGAGTTGTTTGTTTCTAAGTCCTGCGCACGCCAAGCTGTGGCTAAGTAGTTTGTTCGTTTCACCGATTCCCGCCGCGACGACAAATTCGTTAGCCGAAATCGTGGTGTGAGTATGACGTCCTGATTCACTGCGATGGCACACGTCGACGCCGTCGACGCGAAGTGCACCCGCTTCATCGCGACGAATCCTCAGACGCTTTCCTTCGGTACGGTAAGACACCTCGGCGGGAACCGGATTGTGCATCGCTTGAGTCAGATAACTGTTCGGTTCACCAGGCTGGTAGGGATGAATGCCGCCGATATGATCACCGAAACTGTCGACTGAATTGTCGCTGCCACATCCGAGACACTGTCGCCGCATTGCCACAGGCAGCGGTTGAACCTCTTCGCCCAGTGCGTGACAACCTTCGGCAAAACGCATGCTGCGGTCACTGATCTGCGACTTGGTGACCTCGGTGTTGACCCCAAGCTCGTCACAGATGGATGTCATCAACCCCGAGAATTGAGCATAGTCAACACCCGTCGGTCGACGTTCGCCCCACGATTCGTAAACCGATTCGATGATCGGCAGGTGAATTGCGTTATTGACGTAGGGTCCGCCTCCGAACACACGCGCCTGGCAGACGTTGACCGTTTGCTTGGGCGGAATCTTCTTTCGCATCGACGGGATCGCAAGCTGCAATTTGGAGTGGACATTCCCCAGCCCGCCGGCGATTTGACCGGCGCCGTCTTTGTAAAGTCGATACAGAACTTGATCACTGCGTGGCGGTGACAATTTGATGCTGCCATCGTCTTGTGGGATCTTTTGGATCAACGCATCGGGGCTGACAAAATCACCGACGTCAAGAATCAGTACCCGCAATCCGGCCGCGGTCAATCGGCTGGCGGTTGTGGCGCCGCCCGCTCCGCTGCCGATGATACAGACATCGTAGTGGCTGTTCAGATCCGCCAAGCGTGGTGGATCCATCGTGACTAAAAACTCTGGCTTCTCACACTGCGGGGACCATCCGCCGCCGATCAGTTCGCGAGCCGGTCGACGCGAATGGATCACCAATCGTCCCAACATCGTGACGCCGCTGACGGCAGTATGCAGTAGATGATCGTCGGTCCACTCGATACGGGGCGGTCCGTGTCGGTCGCACGGTGTTTCCCCTTGATTGAGCACCCGGCGAAGTTCGCGCGGGCACAGCGTGTGTAATTGATGGCCGCTGTGTTTGACGCTGTAAAGATTCAACCACAACAGCGCAATGTTCAGCCCGAGCTGTAAACGCGCCGGCAGATGCTCGGCATAGACCAACACTTCGCGAGCGACTTCGCAGGCGTCATCGCCTTGATGCCCACACCACAGCGAATCGATCTGGGCTCGGATGATCGCCACCAGCGTAGGGAAACGCTTTTCGCGAATTTTTTGAATCGGACAATCGGGATGATTGTCACTGCCGCCCAGGCCAAACGGTAGAAACCCCGCTGCCAGAGACCCCTTGAGGATATCTCGACGGGAAAACGCGTCCAATGAAGAAAAATCTAGCATCCTTGCCAGTCTCGTCAGCAATCAAGAGGAGTGGTGAATTGTTCAACCGAAACAATCCAATCCTTGGCATCGGCAAGATGCTCTCTGCGTTGATCGTCAAAACCTTGGCGGAGAAGTGATGATTGGCAAATTCAATTTTTCATGTCGAATATGACGGTAAAGCGGACCTGGGATCAAACAAAACATTCTTCACCCAAGCGATGCACATGGAATTCATCCGTTTTTAACGTTTTTTCGGCCAAGTCCACCAAATGCTCGTGATGGGTAAACATGATCACTTGCGTACGTGCAGATAATTCCGAAAGTGCCGTGATTGCCGCACACGCACGGTCGTCATCGAGTTGGACCAAACAATCGTCGACCACCAACGGCAACGCGGTGCCACGAGTCAATTGATGATCAATCGACGCCAATCGCAGTGCCAGATACAACGCGTCGGCTGTCCCCGTACTCATCGCGTTAGCAGGCACATCGGGTTCGCCGCTACGTGATCGGGTGCCGAACAACATCACTTTTCCACGCGAGTCGAAGTCCACCTTTAGCGAGTCGTATTCGTTCCGCGTCAGTTTTTGGAAAATCATCGAGGCAAGTTGTAACACAGGGCCTTGGTTCTCTTGCCGATAATGTTCAATCGCTTGTCGCAACATCATCGCGGCAACCTTCACGCGGGAATACTCTTCGATCGCATTCTCCATTTTGCCCGTCAAGAATTGAATCGATTGCGAAAGTTCCGAAGCTCGATCGCTGCCATCGATCTGTTTCAGCCGCAGTCGCAATGCGCCGACCGTTTGCTGAGCTTCGGAAAGCGATTCTTGGTTATCTGCGAGATCCGCTTCGATTTTTTCAATTTCGATTTGCACTAATTCTGGCTGGTGCTCGGCAACCTCGTCGGCGAACGCTTCGAGCTGGACGGTACCCGAGAGCATCCGCAGCTGTTCTTCGATCGCTTGTTTGGATTGCTCGAGCTGTTGCCGCTGTTTGGAACGTTGCTCGACTTCGATCAGCTGCTCTGCCGCTTCGCAGCCAGCTTCTTCGCACAATTTTTGGATCGCGACTTCGGCTTCGGTCACCTGTTGTCGAGCGGTTTCAAGTTGCTTTTCGGTCGACGCCAACTGAGTGGCCAATACGCCTCGTTGTTGTGACGCGGCACGCTCGTTTTGCAATCGATTGTAAAGCTGTTTGACGGTGCTGAAGGCGTCGCTGACGTCGCCTTCCTTTTCCTCGATCTTGACACCCAATTCGGCGGCCAAGCGAGCGACATCTTTTTGGTAGGTCTTGTCGTCCTCGAGCATCGACCGAATTCGGTGAGCCAAAATATCGCGTTCACGTTTCTGAGCACACAACGCGTCGATTTGCGTGATCTTTTCCAACACCACCGCCGGAGTGCGGTCCACCGACTCGGAAAGCGCCGAGGTGGCGGCGGCCCAATCGGTGTGCCATGTATCGTAGTCGCGTTGACGTGATTCAAGCTGCGTTTGCAATCTTGGCAACTCTTCACGCATCATGTCATGCTGTTTTAATTGTTCGTCATAACGTTTACGCGCATGATGCAGCGAGGTGCGAAGATTGACGGCGTCATCGTACAGCGACGAAAAATCGTTCGCTTCGATCTGATCAAACAGACTCGGTTCGTCACTGCCGACCACGACGGGTTCGTCAACGACGGCTGAATCGATCGCATGTTTTAGCCGTTTGCACGATGCGGCAATGCGTTCTTCGAGTTGTCCGACGCGTTCGTGCGCTTCGTCAAGCCGGAGTGTCGTTTCAACCAATTGGGCATGTGCGGTGATCCAGCGATACATGCGGTCCGGCGTGCCGGCGGTAACGCCACAGGCTTCCCACAGAGATTGCCATTGTTGTTGAGCCTCTTGGAATGCCGCCTTCGCGGCTTCGCCGTTGGTTTGGCATTGCGTTTTTTGGTTGGCAACCTTGTTTAGCTCTTCTTTGATCGAACTCTGCTGGTGCAGTTGCTCGTGATGAGACCGCATCGCATCGACCAAAGTATCGGCGTCGCGGATTTCTGCTTGCAACTGCGTTAGCGTTGGGGTATCAAGCGTCCCCGCTTGGTTCGCTGCGATCACGTCACAGAAAATCGCATCGCGACGCCGACGTGATTCGACAAGTTGCTCCTCGCTCGGCAGCTTTGTGACGGACTGAACCGCGTCGAGCCGCTGTTGTAATTCTCGTTCGGTCGAGTCGAGTTGTTTCCATTGTTGAGTGACCGCGGCGAGTTGCTGTTCTCGTTTTTCAAGGTTTTCAACGGCAGATTCGATCGCCGATTCCACCGGCAATCGCAACTTTGCAGTGGCGTGAAATGATTCCGCGAATGAAGCCGTGGTGGCGTCGCCGGACTCCGCAATTGGGCTGCAGAAGGAATCCAATTTTCGGGCGAATTGTTCACAGCGATGTTGCAGATGTTTCACATCCGATTTCTGCTGCGTCAAATTCGACAACACCGAATCGGGAGAGCCAACCGATTCGATCAATTGGCTGATCGAATAGGGATCATCCGGGATGATCGTCTCTTTTGCCTGTTCGTCGGCTTCGGCAAGTCGTTTGGTGAGCGAGCGGAGACTTTCGTCGGCGTCGTCTCGTTGTTTGGCGATCACCGCGTATTGCTGCGCTAGATCATTGACCTTGGTTCGCACCGAATCAACAACTCGCAGTTTCTTTAGCGACGAATCAATTTCGTCGGTCACCGCCTGCTCTTCTCGCGAGTTGATTTCGACGGAAAGCTCCTGCAACGCTTCGACCATGCGGCGGTCGAGGTTTTTGCGAGTGCGTTGCAAGTTGCCACGCTGTGTCCGCGCCTCTTCGCGTGCACCGAGACGCTGAAACAGCGAGTCGATCTGGACTTCGTGAACCAAGATCGCCGAGTCATCGCCAAGACTTTTCAGTTGCTTGGTCAATTCATCCACGCGGGTGCTCAGCGAGCGTGTTTGCCGCAGCGAGATCTCATGATTCGTGTCGACGGTGCGGCGTCGTTCGCTAAAGGCATCGTCAAGCCGCGGCGCGTCAGCGAGTTCATCAAGTTTCTCGAGCAACGAACGCCACTGTGGGATCAACGGTAATGCGTTTTTGACGGCTCGCAATTTTGCCAACGCAACCGCTGCCTCTTTGACACCGTTTTGCAATTCGTCAACCCGTTGGCATTCACGCTGCAGTTCGTCTTTGAGATCGTTGAAATCGCTCGGTGGGATTTTGGCTAACTCTAATTCTTTTCGCTTTTCCGCGATCTCGCGTGACAATTGATTGATCACGCCTCGCGTGCCTCCGGCGACAAACAACTTGCCCGCCAAGTCGTCCAATTGGGATTGCACCGTTTTCAGTTGGCTAACACCGGCTCCGGCGGCGAACAGGATTTCACCGAGGTCACCTTCGCCTTCGAGGATCGCTTGCCCGCCGCGGACCAGTTCCTCGTGTGACAATCCAAAGCGATGTTCAAACGCTTCGCGATCGACGCCGCCCAGCATCGCTTCGAGGACCGCATCGTCGATCGTTTCGTTGTCGTCGGCATCACGCAGGGTTGCTTTGTTGCCACGGCGACGCAGGCATTCAAGCACGTTGCCGTTGCCATCGGACAATCTGCCGCCGACCCGGATTTTACCCGTTGGGTGGATGTAGTTGTCCTCGGCGCGTTTGGACATGCCGTACAACAGCGATGTGATCGCCCGCAGACTCGTCGATTTTCCTGATTCGTTGGGGCCGTAGATGATATGCAACCGCCGCGGACCCTCGGGCAATGCGATCGAGGTATCGGTGAAACGTCCAAACGCTTTTAAATCGAGTCGTTCAATAATCATCAGTTCGCGTCCTCGCTTCCTTGCAAACGGCCGAGCAATTCCGCAGCCGCGGATTCAATCAATTCGTCGACCCATTGGTCGTTGCCTGCGGAAAAGTGTTCTTCTTGTTCAGGCACTTTCTTGAGGAGTGCCGAAAATTCGTTGGCAATCAATTTGCCGCGTTCGGGTGAGCTGCGTAGGTCGTCAAAGATTTTGGAAACGCTCGCAAGCGGTCCTTCCAAATCACCCATGTTCAATTCGTGATTGGGCGTCGAGGTTCGCAAGCGAAACTTTTCCATCCACGCTTGGCCGCCACCATGCGTGATCGCGGTCGCACGAAGTGACGCTTCCAAGCGACGTCGACTTTGATGCAAATCATTGTGGATCGGAGTTTCACCGACAATCGAAACGCGAGAAACCAACAGGCGGTCGTCGATCGTGTTGACCGTCTGCTGTAGCCACCGTTCGTATTCTTCGATGATGTCGTCGACATACTCGATTTTTGCGGCATTGATTTCGAACGATTCCCAGCGAACGACATCCAATGGGTGAAACGTTCGTGTGCATTTGCCGCGAGAATTTATGTCAATAATGACGCAGCCTTTTTCGCCTGATTCGCGAATATGGCGTCCTTGGATATTACCACTGAACACGATCGGGGCGCCATCCTCGCTTCCATGTTCGCCGCGAATGTGGATATGTCCAAGCGCCCAATAGTCATATTCTTTGGCGGTCAATTCCGCGGGTTTACATGGCGAATAATTGTCATGTCCCTCGGCCCCCGTCAAACTGGTGTGCAATAGTCCAAGGTTGAACATCCCCGAGAGCGGTTTCGGATAGGTTTTGGACAGATCATCGGTCTCCGCTTTCTTGCGAAACGACCGACCGTGCACGGCGACACCAATCGATTCGAAAATTCGGCAATCGACTTTCTCGGCTGCCAACATGATCTCGCTGCCATCGGGATTCTTAGGCAGCGGTAACGACGACGTCATAATGTTTTGCGCGTCGTGGTTGCCGCGGATCACGACCAGCGGAATTCCGGCTCGCGTCAACTTGGCCGCCTGAGCGACAAAGAACAGCCCCGTGTTTTGGTCCCGCCAATCGCCATCGTACAAATCGCCAGCGATCACCACCAAATCGACTTCTTCATCGATCGCTAAGCGTACCAAGTTTTCCAGCGCACGACGCGACGCGCCACGGATATGGTCGACCGGAGCATCTTCGTACGATTCCAAGTTCTGCAGCGGACTGTCCAGATGAATGTCCGCGGCATGTAAGATTCTTCGTTTACTCAATGCTGGCTCGCTGAAGGTAGGCGGTTTGCACGTTGACGCGATGCTGAGGAGGCGTGGGTAAAGCGGATCTCGACCTGCTTGACCGGTTCGCTGTCCTTAACGACCTGTTTCGCCGTCTGCTTGTCTGTTTTGTACCAATCTGGGTTTCCCGATTGGTACAGTGGTTCATTGTCGGCGGTAGGGTCCGCATCGCAACCCAGCGCGTGATAGATCAGCGACGCTGCCGTTTTAACTTGGAAATCCTGTTTCTTGCTCGGCTGAACGATGATGTATAACGCCTGCTTCGCTCGAGTGATGGCAACATACAACAAACAGAGTGCCTCGGTCATCGAGCTTGCCCCTTGCCCCCCAAAGGCAAGTTGCCAGCGTCGATCCAGAAAATGCCAGTGCGTTTGTCCAATATAACGTGTGATTCCGCTCGGCGGTTCGCTCAGCGATTTCATATCGGCCACGCAATTGCCGCTGCTGCGGGTGAGTGGTCCGTCCAACTGAGGCAGCACCACAACATCAAACTCGAGTCCCTTGGATTGGTGCACTGTCATCACTCGCACCGGAGCACGCTGAGGCCGTTCGACCCGTTTCTCGCGGACCAGACGTACAAAGTCACGCAGTCGTGGACCGGGATTGTTTTCGTAGGCAATCGCGAGCCGTGTTAGTTGTTTCAGCCGCAACGTGTCACGCGGATTGCATTTCGGCGCGAGTTTGCCGGCGAGATATTCGACGGTTTGGGCAATCCCATTGCGCTCGACTCGCATCCGAATCGAGTTTTCGTTGAGCGAGGGATCGGCCGCCAGCAAGGTTTGTTCGACGTGGAATCGCCAACGTCCATCGCCGGGATGCTCGGCCATCATCAAGGCGGATAACACCGTTTCGACCGCTGCGGAATCCGTCAGCGGATTGCCCCCTTCTTGGCTGACTTCGATATCGAGTGCCTCTAATCGCATAATCAATTGAGCCACCGCGCCGTTGGTCCGCGTCAGCACGCCGATTGATTTGTGCGGCGATTGCTGGTGAATTTCGGCGATACGTTTCGCGGCGTCATTAAAACAGGCGTCATCGTTGGCCGCCTTGTCGCCATCTTTGACCGTGTGGCTGGTTTCGATTTGCACATAACCCGACAACGACTTGTTGTTGGCTTCATGGGGCGGGAACTGCTTGGCAAATTTGCGAATCGACTCGGCTTCGTGAGCCGATTTGTCTGCGGGATTTTTCGCGTCGCCGTCGGTGGCCATCGGATGGCGATGGAGATTCGAAAACAGCCGGTTGACGAAATCGATGATGTCGGGACTGCTGCGAAAGCTGACGTTTTGTTCGGACTCGGTGATGCCCGCGATCTCGTTGGTGACGGCATCGAAGATTTCTGCCACGCCACCACGCCATCCATAGATGGCTTGCTTGGTATCGCCGACACAGAAAAAAGAGCGGGTGGCCTGCCATGACGGTCCGTCACGATCCGCGGCGGAGGTGTCGCAGGCGTGGATCGCTAACGGTCGCAGCACTTGCCACTGGGCCGGCGAGGTGTCTTGAAATTCGTCAAGCAAAACGTGGTCAATCGCGCCATCCATCCGGTTGGTCAACGAGGCATGGTCGACCTTGGCAAACAGATTGGCCAACCGCACCGCGACGTCTTCGAACCCCAGCACACGAGTGGCCTGTTTAAGTTGATTGACGTGGAAATCGTATGCCGCCAAGACTTTGCCCGTCGCCTCGTTTTGAGCACTCAGCAAACTCAGGACTTCGGTTCGTACGGCCGCATAGACGACGTCCAGTGCCTCGTCGAGTCCGTCGGGTAACACGCTGCGGCCGAACTTGACGTCTTCGCCGGTCCGCCGAGCCTTGGCGATATTGACGATCAACGTTTCATCGGTCAGCGTTTTGAAGTCGCCGGTTTCGGTAACATCCGCCAACTTTTGCAATTTGGCTTTTACCGTCTTTTGCTTCGCTTCGGCTTGGCGTAGTTCACCCGCGACTCGCGTTAAATCTTTTTGCTCGGGACGCTTCGGGGCGACAAGCTTGTGCCATACGTCTTGTTCGCTGCGACGCTGGATACTGTACGCCGTATCAATGACTTGCATCAATTCACGCTGGATCGAGCGTTTGATTTCGCCCTTGCCAAGCATCGTCAAAATGGTGGTCATGTCACTCGGGTTCAACAGCGAAACCACGTTGCTGATCGCTTGTTCCTGGATCCACATCTCTTGGATCTCGTCGGTTAACTGCCAAGCCGGCGGCAGATTTAACTCAAACGGAAACGATC
>NZ_ANOG01000538.1 GCF_000346295.1 Rhodopirellula maiorica SM1
ACGCCGGCTTCAGCACAAGCAATCGCTTGGCCGAATCCGAACAGCAGCGTCAAGTTGCAATGGATGCCTTCCTTTTCCAATTGCTCGGCGGCACGGATGCCTTCCCACGTACTGGCGATTTTGATCAGGATGCGGTCCTTCGAAATCCCTGCTTCCTTGTACAATTCAATCAACTCGTGAGCCTTGCGAACCGTGCCTTCGGTGTCGAAGCTCAATCGTGCATCGACCTCCGTCGAAACACGGCCGGGGATCAGTTCCAAGATACGGCAGCCAAAAGTGACCGAAAGCTTGTCGATGATCGCGTCGATCAGACCCTCTTCGCTATTGGACTTGGATTGGCCGTAGGCAATCGCTTCATCAAGCAGCGATTGGTATTGTGGCATCTGAGCCGCTTTGTACAGCAACGATGGGTTGGTCGTCGCGTCGTGCGGTTTGTGCTTGGCGATCGCATCAATATCGCCGGTATCAGCTACCACGACAGTATGTTTTTTCAATTGGTCTAGCGAACTCATGAGTCGGCCTTGATTGGGAGCGTGTTGTGAAGTGTTTTTCGTATTCTAGCAGATCCAAGGTACCTCTGAGAATCACGCTCGCGAACCTACATCGGATGATTGCAGAATTCATCAACGCAACGCGGTCGGCGGGCGCAAGAAATGCAGTACACCGCAAGCGGGCGGTGTGTCGAATCGTCTGTCGAATTCCCCGCACGTTACCTTAAAAATCAAAAGGGTGTCGAAAAACGAACCATGACCAACCTCGTTTTCTGGAACCGAGGCTCGGGCAAGGCCGAGCAAGTCGAGCGGCTTCGCACGGCATTGCCATCCGCAACGTCCACGTGGGTACAAATGACTCGTGATTTGGATCTGCGGGAATCGATCGAAAAGGAACTTCATTGCAAATGCGACATCGTATTCGCCGCTGGCGGTGACGGCACCGTCAATGCTGTCGTGAACGCCCTGATGAAAATTGACGCAGCTCGCCGGCCCTGTATGGCGGTAATTCCGCTGGGGACTGCCAACGACTTTGCCGGCACCCTCGCCATTCCCGACGAGATCGACCGGGCGGTCGCCTTGTATCGCGACCGCCAGCCGATTCCGATTGATGTGGTCCGAATCACCGGTCGGGGATTTCAGCGTTATTACGCGAATGTCGCCGCCGGAGGTAACTGCGTCCGTGTTTCCGAAGAACTGACTGACGAGATCAAATCACGTTGGGGAGCGTTCAGCTACCTGCGGGGGGCCGTAGGCGTGTTGGCTGATATGAAGAGCTTCCGCGTGAACGCCGAGATGGATGGCCAGCGGATTGATGATTTTGACAGTTGGGCCGTGCTCGTCGCCAACGGAAAAACGAATGCGGGACGCATCGCAGTGGCGCCCGAAGCCTCGCCCGTCGACGGACTGCTCGACGTTGTGCTGATCAAAGATGGCGACGTGATGGACATGGTCGAAATCGTCGCCGGCAATCTGCTCGGTAACTTTCTCGAATGTGAACAAGTGATCTATCGACAGGCCCAACGATTAAAACTCTATTCCGATCCGCCGATGCGATTCACGCTTGATGGTGAAGTGGTGGATGAAGAACCGGTTGAGTTTGAATGTGTTCCCGGAGCGATTCGCATGTTCTGTGGTCCCGAGTTTGGACAGACTTAAAAACGAAATCAGGCCTGAGTTTTTGCTCAGGCCTGATTTGGGGTTGGGCTATTGTCGTTGTGAAAACTGTGGCAGATGACAGGCAGAAGCCTATCTCGCATTATTCGTTGCCGATCGCATTGCCGATCGCAGCACCAATATTGCCGCCACGCTGTCCACCGATGGCATCTCCGATCGCACCGCCAATCGCCGCGCCGCGCTGCTGCGATTGAGTTCCATAGTAGCCGTTGCCGTACACGTTATTGCCGTACACATTGTTTCCGTAGTACGAGCCGTTGTTGTAGTAGCGTCCGTCAATGGTCGATCCGTACGATGGATACGGTGTCGAGTTGCTGCCGCGATACCCGCTGCTGTATCGGCCGCTTGGCGCATAGTACTGAGGTGTCGATTGACGGTAACTGTACGACGGCACCGAATATGAATAGGGTTGGCTATACGTTGGACTCGAATAGCGTCGGCTCGAGTACGACGGTTGAGAGTACGTTGGATAGCCGCGTTGGTAATACGATCCTGAGTTGCCGTATTGAACGACGACTTGAGCGTCGGCCGGGACGGGGGCAGCTGTCCATGTTAACGCTGCGACCACGGCAGATAGACTGAGATATCGAAAAGCAATCATGATAAAGTTCCTGTGTAAGTCGATTGTATGGTTAGTTTACTGAAACAAGCGGTTGGACCGGATTTGTTGCCAGGTGGTGGGTTGACGACGCGAGTTGAAATACAACGTCGTCGCGAGCACACCTAGCCCAAAGCCGATTGCCAAATTGGTGAGTGACGTTTTGACGGGCAATTCGTCAATTTCGTACTGCACTCGCTCGACCGCAGAATGCACCGAGTTGCTGACCTGTTCGCCAGCCCGATGAGCTTGATCGACGAATGATCGGAGCGGAGATTCGTCAGTTGGCGCGAATTCGGAGACGACCGAGTCGATCTCGTCACGCTGTGTGTCGACTCTCGCGGCGACAAATTCGGTCAGCTCATCTACCGAGCGATCGCACTGCTTTAGCTCGTCTTGATTGATTTGCGGCCAACGGATGTTGATCGCGGTGAAGACCGGCTCCCACGGGTCAGTCGTCGATTGCGGGGTCGAACTCGTATCGGGCAGACGATTATTTGAAGTTGCCGCTTGGGTTGACATTGTTTGCGTCCCTGTTGCTGGTATAGCGACGGGATGCGTGCGGGTCGGAAGTCGACCAACGCCACGTACCGCCGTTTTATCCCAATTAGATGACGCAATTGCTGTGCCTAAGCCAAAGCGATTGACACGCTTATTCCTTTCGCGTGTATACCTGCGGGTACTCAAACGTCGGTTCTGTGGCGGGGCACAAATAGACAAACCGTTCCGACAGTTTTTGCTTTGCATCGGTGCTTGCATCCACCAGCGTGACGCCTAGTTCCACCGGGGCATCCTCGGTGGGACGTAACAGAACATGAGCGATCCAGTCGCCAGTGTCGGTGCGGTCGGCCGAGGCGGAGATGACTTCGCCGCGAACCGTTGTAACATCGACGTCCACTGTTCCGTCGCTTCGCCTCGCCATCACGTCTCCCGCGAACCGGATGTCCATGGCGATCAGTCCGTCTTGCCGCTGCACATCGAAATAAGTCGCTCGTGCAACCTCGGTTTGGTCACTGCGATCACCGGGAAAGAACGAAACTTGGTAGTCCAGGTCCAGCGGAGTATCGAGTGTCGGTTTTTGGTCGGGGATCCAGTAGACGCCGATGTTGTCGATCCCCTCGTGGGCGCCGGGCAACTCGAGCAGTTCGACCACCCCGTTTTCCCATCCGCGCTTAGGTCGCACCCAAACACTAGGCCGATTGTGGTACTGAGCGTTGTGATCGTCAAAGTGATAGAAAGCTCGGTTGCGCTGCAGGACACCAAATCCAGCTAGTTTGTCGACACGGAACTGCGAAACCGAAGGATAGCTTTGGCGAGCGAACGCACGCCATGTCCATCCATCGTTTTCCGTTTGAATTAGCAACCCATCCGAATCGTGGACGGCAGGACGATTGTCCAGCGGCGGACCCATCAGCCCATCACCCCACATCCACATGCTGGTCAGCGGCGCTACACCGATCTTTTCGGGCAGCGAACGAAAGTACAACGAGCACTTCACGTCCACGGTGGTTTCGGTTGTCCCCGGAGTCAGCGTGAATTGGTAGGCTCCGCTCACCGAACGGCTGTCCATCAAGGCCAGAATCGAGAGCTGTTCATCGTCGGGCTTAGGACGCTGGACCCAAAACGATTTGAAAAATGGAAACTCTTCGTCGCGATTCAGCGCTATGTCCACGGCCAGCCCGCGGGCCGAGGCGCCGTAGACCGTATCGGCACTGCGGCCACGAAAGTAACTCGAACCGAGAAACGTTAACATCTCTTGTCCATCGCCTTGACCGGGGAATCGGCCTGCGATCTTGATGCCGGCGTGTCCCGAGTCGCGGACTACTTTCTCGGCAATCGGAGTGCGATACAGAAAGTTACGTGACGAGAATGGGACTTCGTGTGAGACCCCTTTTTCGTTGGTGTACAGCGAAACACGGTCACGTTGGACAAAGCCACGATGAAACGTCTCTAGCCAAAACGGTAGTCCGTCTTTCCACCATACCGCCTTTTCAGGTCGATATTGGATGTCGCGATATTGTTCGTAGCTCATTTGGCTGAGCGCTGTGGGTGGCTCGGCACGCGGCTGAAATTCATTTTTGGCGGTCGCTGCAGCCAATGCCTTTAATTCGGCAAAGCTGGTGATCTGCGTCGCCGCAGCCGATTGTCGACTTTGCGACAGATTTACGGGACGTCGTGGAGAGTCTGCCGGCGTGATGCCAGCGAATAGAGCAAGCAGCAGAGAGAGTGCTGTAAAGAGTCGCAACATAGGGGGGAATCCCGTGGTGAAAAGAGTGAACCCAGCGGGATTGATTCGAAAGCAACAAGTGTGCCATTAAACCGGCACCGGACTCGTTACGCGAAACCGGCCAATTTCAGGGCTTGCGTCGCTGCGGGATGTCGCATGAAGGCGTCCCACACCCCACCGGTCAACAGATTCTCAGCCATGATCAGTGTGATTCCGGTATCGATCCCGATCACGTCGCGGCCGACCCAATGCGTCGCGGGGTTGTAGGCGTTCACAAAACCATAGCGAGAGAAAATTTTGTCGCCGAAGTGTTGTTTTTGATAACGCAGTGTGTGCAACGCCTGTTTGGGCACGATCGCCAACCCGCCCGCTGCGGCACTGGGGACAATTGTGCCATCGATTTCACGGTCGGGTTCGCAGCGACCATTTTCGTAGGGGCCACCCCAATCGCGATACCCGCCGGCGCTATCACTACTGGTCAACCCCCACATGTCGTTGCCGTAATGGCGCATTTGGGCTGGGTAGCGGTTTCCGAGTTCGGTCATAAACGCGATTTGTGCATGGTGAGCTCGGACGGAATTGTCCCAGTAGCTGCGTCCGCTGGCAGATCGGACACTGCGAAAATCAAAAAAGGCCATCGGATACTGGTGGACAAACAGCGGTGGATAGCTGATGAAGTCTTCGCCGTCGTGTTGCAACACGGGCGAGCGTCGCCATGCTTGCCAACATCGCGGCGGGATGGGCGAGCTCGGTGCCCCAATCGCCAACAGCACCAGCACGATCAGTTCACTGAAACTGTCCCACTGATGCGAGATCATTCCCGATTCGGGCGTCCATCCCATATGCAACAAATCGTTCGCCCCGAGCATCCACTGCCAATCCACACGGCGGTAAAGTTCGTCCGCCAAGTGGACAATTTCCAAATCGTCCGAGAACGTCGTGGCTGCGGTCATCGCCCCAGTCAATAGCAATGCCGTGTCGATCGACGATGCTTCGGCGCCCATGGACCGTTTGCCGCTAGAGGCATCAAAAAAGTGATAGACAAATCCCTTTTTGTGATCGGCCAACGTCACCAGCGAACGCAGCAATTCGCGAGTCCGATCGGCGGCATGTTCGCGGGGAATCCACTCGGATTGGGCGGCAACGCTGTGGGCTGCTAATCCAAATCCACACGCAGCCGAACTCGCATGATCACTGAACCACGATCCATTGGTGGCTCCGCGGTCCGAAATGAACCCCGTGTTGGGATGAGCTGCATCGACAAAGAATTGATAGCAACGTTGTTGCAGATCACGTAGAAAACCGTGGTCACTCTGTTCCATCACAGCGGGGTCTCGCTGAAGAGCGGAAACAAGTTGTGAATCGGCTGCATCGGCTTTTGTCAACAAATTTGAGGGAGCCATCGAAAGCGACAGTCCCGTCGCTAAAAAAGTGCGTCGCTTCATTGCGAGCCTACAAGGTGGGGGGGGAAGGGAGCGAGGATTGTGGTTTGTATCGCCGTGGGGGGATGCAGCGCCGAAAACGCCAAAAGCCCAAGATCCCATGGGGTCTGCTTTACTGAGTAGCAACCCATTGGTCGCAAATTGAGCAGCAAAACGTGGAGGACATGGGGAACTTTGACGGTTCGGCGGACATTGCCGGAGCCCGGGGAAACTTCACAATCTAAATGCTAAATAATCTTTCCTACGGCGTTAATGGCAAAATGTTCCCGCACAGCGGTTCTATGTGAACCAAGCCCCCCTAGTGAAAGGCGGGGCCTCTTTAATACCACTCCGCTGACGGGTGGTCAAAGAATTCGCGTCGGCATGGACGATGTTGTGGCACAACGTTTGTACTCACATTGCACTCGTAGGGAACACGGAGCGGATCTCGCTCAACTTATCAGCTTATCCAAGGATCTATGTCATGTCCGTATCACAAACAACCTATTACACAGGTGCTTCGTTTAGCACGCCCTGTACAACTTCATATCCGTCCAATCACGATCGCTCGCGTCAACAGGTGAAATCCTACTTGCAAAAGTGTGGCGTTGCTGACGAGCGGGCCGCGGTTGAAAGTGATCGGATCGTGAACCAAGCGGCGACCCAAATCCAGTCACGCTCCGCTTCGCAAACAACCGCCGATCTGACGCGGGCGTCGTTGTTATTGGCGATCGAAGAGCTAGCTCGGATGCCTTTGCCAACGCAACTGACTCGTCAAGTTATCCCGGCGTCGATCGATCGTCCGATGTGGAACGCGAGTCCGGTGCGGCGCGCAGCTCCATTGCGAATGCAGTGGTGGATCGACCAGTTATTTGGCGGCAATCGAATGGCAGTTGTAAAAGGACGTCGGCGGTACGTCGAACAACAAAACTAACGCTTGCTGCGGAGCGTTGCCTGTCTAGGTAACGAGGGTCTCTTTTCTTTTCTTCTTGAAAGTCCAAAAAATGATGGACGAGGCTACCGTAATGCAAAGCCCGAATCAAAACTCGAATCGGTCTGGTTCCGCTCAAGCAACCAAATGGATTCGCCGAGCGGTGTTTCTTTGGACATTGGTCGCAACAGCGATCGGCACCGCGACCTATTACTGGGTGATCGCAGGTGGAAACCATTTAAACGTGTTCGAACTGCTTAGCTTGCCGCTGTTTGCGCTGCTGTTCGGCTGGATCGTATTTTCATTTTCGTTGGCATCGCTGGGGTTTGTCTGTCTATGGCGTCGCTCGCCCGACAATGAACCGTCTGTCTCAGAGCAGTCGAGCTTGCGGGACAAACCGCTGGGCCAAAAGCTGAACAAAGATCACTCGTTAGCCAAGCCGGGGGCTAACACAGCAGCCCGTACGGCGATTCTGATGCCGGTCTACAACGAGTCGCCTCACCGTGTGTTTGCGGGTATCGAAGCGATGCTTTCGTCGCTTCGATCGATTGACGCCACCGAGCAATTTGATTTCTACGTGCTGAGCGATTCGACCAATCACGAGATTTGGCTTCAAGAGGAACGAGCGTGGTCAGAGTTGTTACGAAGGCACGGCGAGGATGTGAATGTCTACTATCGCCATCGGCCAAAGAACGTCGCACGTAAAGCGGGCAACATTGCCGATTTCTGTGGTCGTTGGGGCAGCCGATACCGTTACATGATCGTGCTGGATGCGGACAGCCTGGTCGACGCGACGACGATGGTGGAATTAGTACGGCGGATGGAAGCCGACGACGCGTTGGGAATCCTGCAAGTGCCACCGACTCCGGTGGGACGCAGTTCGCTGTTCGCTCGTTTGCAACAATTTTCGGCTCACGTCTATGGCCCCATCTTTGTCGCCGGATTCGCTAAATGGGCAGGCGACGAAGGCAACTATTGGGGGCACAATGCGATCATCCGAATCAAGCCGTTTCTGAGGTACTGTGGGCTGCCCGTGCTGCCCGGCAAAGCGCCGCTCGGAGGCGAGATTCTTAGTCATGACTTTGTCGAAGCCGCGTTGATGCTGCGTGCCGGTTGGAAAGTGCAGTTGGCGACCGATTTGGGAGGCAGTTTCGAAGAATGCCCGACCACCATCGCCGACTATGCTCAACGGGACCAACGTTGGTGTCAGGGGAATCTTCAGCATCTGCGGTTGTTGATCAGCGAAGGCTTTCGTCCGCTCAGTCGGTTGCACTTTGCTTCGGGAGTGATGTCGTATGTTGCATCGCCGGTTTGGATCTTGTTCACAGCGCTGTGCGTGATCGGAACGATTTTGGATCGCATCGCAGAACCGGGGCCTCGAGGGCCTCAGTTTGATTCCGGCGCCCTGATCCTGTTTGTGGTTTCAATGTCGCTGTTGTTAATGCCCAAGTTTTGGAGTTTGTTGATCGCGATCCGAAGCACGCCAACCGCTGGATTGCTGGGTGGACGGTTACGGCTAGTTGCCAGCGTGTTGATCGAAGTCGTCGCATCGGTGTTGTTGTCGCCGATCATGGCGATCTACCACAGCCGGTTTGTGTTGGCGACGTTGCGAGGCACCAACGTCAAATGGGCTGCGCAGACGCGCGACGAACAGGGGGTCGCGTGGCGGGATGCGATCAAACGGTTTGGTTTTGTCACGTTGCTAAGCATCGGCGTCACCGCCGCGTTAGCATTCTATGCTCCGGCGTTCCTGGTTTGGTTCTCGCCTTTGCTGGCTGGTTTGATTCTGTCGATTCCGATCGATGTCGCGATGGGCAGCCAATGGCTTGGCAGTGCCCTACGTGATTACCGGATCCTGGTGATTCCTGAAGAGACATCGCCTAGCCGTTTGAAACGGGATCACGAGGACGCGCTGAGCCAATCCGCCGCGACGCCGTTGTTCAGTGATTCGCTCTTCGAGCAAGTGATCTTCGATCCCGAGTTCTTTCTACTGCATCGCCGCATTCAATTAGCCAGTGAGGCGAATATTGCGATGCCGACGAATCAGCGAAAGGCGATCGAGGCAGCTTGGAGTACAAGCGGCATGGCGGGAATCCCTGCAGAGTCGCGTGCGGCGGTGCTGGCGGACGCCGAGACGCTGATGGCACTGCACCTCGAATCGCAATTAAAGTGAGCGTAAGTGCTTCGTGCGGAATTGAAGTTTAGGCTGTCCGTAGCGAAAGTGGGCAATGGCTTTCGTGGCACTCGGACCTATTCACGTCGCTTCGCTGTAGAAAGAAACAGCTCGCTTCGCCCGCCAACGAAAATGGCCGGTGGAGGATCCCGGCCAGAACGTTTCTCAGCAGCTACAAACGCTTAAGCCACTTCCTGGGCTTGCAGCATCCAAAGGTGTTTTTCAAGAGCTGCAGAGATACCGATACACATGTCTTCGCTGATCGGATCGAGATCGCCGAGTTTTTCAATTGCACTGCGTAGCGAATCGATCGTTGTTTTCAGCGCGTCGGCCGACAAGGTAACCGTCTCGCTGAACTTGACGAATTCGAGGGGATAAGTGGCCAATTCGCTCGATTCTGCTACGGTGGCAGGGCGACCGTCGGGGACAATGCCCAGAGTGCTGATGCGTTCGGCGACCTCGTCGCTCGATTCACGAACAGTCTCAATGATCTCGTCTAACTGTAGGTGGACGCTACGGAAATTAGGGCCCACAACGTTCCAGTGGGCCTGTTTTAGCGTGAGAGCAAGATCGATCAAGTTGACCAAGTTTTGCTGCAATAAAGCGGATACCTTGTCGTTCTTCTTGTCGCTGAGAATGTCACGTTTGAAAACGGATTGAGTGTCAGTGGTCATGGTTACTTCGAATTCAGGTGTTTCTAATTGGAACGCCTGTCTGGGGAATACCCCAGACGCTGGCGATTCACACATGGGTGAACACCGAAAAGCTGGAAGCAAAGATTGGACCAAGTTGACGATCGCCGCAAAAAGCAAAGCGGCAGCACGGTCCAAATGCACGCGATACCCGGATTCTTGACACAAATCGCAGGTTTAAATCCGACGTGCAAGCGGAATCACCAAGCTGGTCGCAAAACGCGCAGTAGACGTTTAGGCTGAGCTAGTTTGCTCGCCGCCGTGTCACTGCTGACTCACTGCTCGCTCGCAAGACCTCACCTACTCTTTTTCACTTTCAATCGTCTTGCCGAGTCCGGGGACGGGGTCACCCTGATCCTTTTGCAGGGTGAACAGCATGATCTTGCTTCCCTTGGGGGACTTGAATTCCGTAGGCCGCTCGGCACCCGGCAGTGCATAGCAGAGCACCCAGCGGTTTTTGCCGTCAAATTTTAAGATGCCCGATGATGTCATCTTTTCCGCTTGATCTGCGGATCGGTCTTGCTTGTCACGGGCGACTTCACTCGGACGGGCCGTCTCGGGAACCGACGTCATTGTAATGTGCATCGGGTCCTGCGAATCGTCGACCGTAAACACCGCTTGGAACCGTTGTTGTTGGTCGCGGTCATAGGTCACGATCAAGTTAGCCGTCACCGACACGGTGCTGCCGTCAAGTTCTTGTTTGGACAATTCGCGTCCTTGGTTGACGCCACTGACGATTTGCCATCGCCCCTGCAATCGTTCGTTGGCGGTGTCGCTCGATTGGTCATCGGCATGGGCGATTCCCGCTGAAGAAATTCCCAGAGCGATCGCGGCTGTCATCAGAAGTGTGTAACGCATGGTTCTCTCGTTTTGTAGGAATGGTGTCTTGGGTTTCGGATGGACGCAGCGACTCAAGCCGACCGACGCAGGTAATCTTGCAATCGGTTCCCCGAGCGGTTCTCTCTCGGCGAATCGGTTTGTGGTTTTGACCCGAGTTCTGCGCGTCGCAGCGGGACTTCGCGTGGAGCCTCGATCGCGAGCTGGACGCGATTGCCTCGGGTGCGTTTGACCGTCAGAACAATGTCGTTGCCAAGTCGAATCGATTCACCTGATTTGCGGCTAAGTACCAACATGATTTCATCCTTGAAGCTTTCGAGTTACTGCGTTTCCCAGAAACTACGTGACCATGCGAATTAGCACTTGGCGTGCCGCATTTGGAGATTGCCGACGCCCACGTTCGTTTTTCGTGATGGATCGTGGCATTCACGCTTGTTTGAGGTGGTTTTCCGCGTCCCGTTTTTCTGTCAAGCAAGATGAGATGGACATTGCTGAGATGATATTGCCTCGAGGGAGATTCGATCACTTCGCGCTGTCTCGTAAGGGAGGGCGTCGCATGAGGATGCTGCTAAAGCACTCACGCTGGGCTTTCACCGACCTGAACTTACACCGACCTGAGCCTACACCGAGCAGTACAGGCTAAGCGGACGCCCGATGTGGTGCTGTGGCTTTTGCATCGTCGCTTGATGGATTTGTTGGGCTCGTTATTGCATGGCACACAAAATGCATCTTCCGTCTTTGAAAGTGGCATGAACATCATCAACGCCACACTTTTCGATTCAAAAATAGAGGAGCATCGGATGTTAGGTTGGGCGCTAACTTTTTTGGTGATTGCGTTGATCGCAGCTGCACTTGGTTTTGGTGTTGTCGCAGGAACAGCTGCAAGCATCGCGAAAATCTTGTTCGTTGTGTTTTTGGTGTTGTTCATTATCAGTTTGGTAATGGGGCGACGCGGTCCGATTGCGTAGGCGTTGCTAGTCCCCTTCTTAAACAGGGCGGAGTGATCATGGTTAAGTGGTCTGAAAAAGACGCACGGCAATATGACCATATCAAGCAAAGCGAACTTCAGCGTGGTATGTCGGAAGCCGATGCCGAAGAGGTGGCTGCACGGACGGTCAAGAAACAACGCCGTCACGAAGGCCGGACTCCGAATCAAACGACGCAAGGGACCGGGAATCCGAACGCACGGCTTGAAGAGCGTACGGTTGACGAGCTGAGGAATTTGGCGGCGGATCTGGAGATTTCGGGACGCAGCAAAATGAACAAAGCGGAATTGATCGATGCGATTCGGCGGCAGCGTTAAGCAGATAGACAGAAGTTTTTCAGTTTTTTGCAATAGTGCGAAGCCGGCCAAGTCGCAATCGAGCTTGCCCGTAGAATGGCGAGGATCGATACGACCTTAATTCTGAAATGCAAAACACAAGTGATGAACGCGGTTGCAATCACTCGAAGTGAGCTTTGATGCAGAGTCATTTGAATGAATTGATCGATCAAGTTCGTTTGGCCGATGCTTTGGACATCGGTATCGTGACGTTGTTGATCTATATTGGCTTATTCTGGCTGCGTCATCGATCAACACAGTCGCTTGGAGTTGTGATTGCGTTGATAGCTGCCGTGTATGTCTTGGCGGGATGGTTGGAAATGTATCTGACCACGATGATTTTCCAGTATGGGATCATCGCAGTTATCTTTTCGATTATCGTGATCTTTCAGCAGGATATACGGCACGGTGTCGAACGGCTTGTTTCATCGCGATGGTTGCGACAGGGCAAACATGATGCATCCGATTCGGGGACTATCGACACGATCGTCGAGTCGGTTGCCGAGCTCGCTCGTGATCAAATCGGAGCCCTCATGGTGTTTCCGGGACGAGAACCGTTGACCCGGCACATGCGAGGTGGAGTGTTGGTTGATGCCGAGATTAGTGAACCGCTGTTGTTGAGCATCTTTCATCCCCAATCGCCAGGGCACGACGGCGCGGTGTTGATCGAAGATTCGCGGATTCGGCAGTTGAGTTTGCATCTGCCGCTGTCATCCAATCTGGCGAAAGTCCAAGGCAGTGGAACACGCCACACTGCGGCGTTGGGATTGTCCGAATGCTGTGATGCCTTGGTTGTCGTCGTTTCCGAAGAACGCGGGACGATCACCACCGCTCATCGCGGTGAATTGACCGAGGTCGATCCCGCAGGACTCGCTCAGCGACTTGAGCAATTTCTAGGCAGCCAGACGGTGACGAATGATTTGCGAGGGGAAACCGGGTGGGACCGCTGGTTCATGGGGGTCGCGGCGCTGTCGCTGGCAATTTTGCTTTGGATTTTGTTTGCCTACCAGACCGCCACGCTACAGCGCACAATTATTGTGCCGATCGAATATCGTAATTTGGCCGCCGATTGGGTCGTTGCCGAACCGAGGTCGAGTTATGCCGAAGTGACGCTGGTGGGGTCAGACAAAGCGTTCAAAATCCTTGATGTTTCGGCGATCACGGTCTCGTTGGAACTCGAGGACGTGCAGCTTGGCGTCCCAAAACGGTTGTCTACCGAGCAAGCATTAGCTAACGTCCCGAGCGAATTGAGTGTCAACGAGATTGTACCTCGCTGGGTCGATGTGATCGTTCGCCAAAAGTGATCGACGCATTTTTAGTCAGGTTGTCAAACCGATTTTTGATTCAATCATTATCCGCTCTATCCGCTCTAGCCGCTGACCGCCAATTGCGTTATCGACGCGGTCAACGATTCAATCGCGGGTTTGCAAGCCAACCACAACGCGTTGCATCGATCCCGATTGCCTGCCCGTGCCGCGTCGATTACGGCTTGCAGCTCCTTGACGGGGGATCCTGTCTCGAAGGTGCTCAGCAATCCTTTCAAACTGTGCCCGGTGGCAGCCGCGTCCTGGAGTTGGTCGTTTTCGAATTGAAGCTCGAGATCGTTGAGCAACTGTGGTGCATCCTCGCTGACCAACGTTGCCATCGTGACGAGTAAGTCACAGTCGCCTCCCACACGGTCGATCGCTTCTTTAAAACGTGTTTTTTGTTCGGGTGTCAGCATCGCCTAATTCGCTTACGGCCGGGAAACGGCCCTAGGATAGTGTGTAGAGCTTCATTGTAATTGGGGATCTTCGAGCTTCACCCCCTGCTGCATTCCGTGTGCCGTGGGTCAACGGCCATCGTGAGTTCCGTTGGTAAAGCGGTGCACCATTTGAGTTAACAGCTCGACGTTAATCGGTTTGCTCAAATAATCATTACAACCGCTTTCGATGCAGCGATTCATATCTCCCTGCATCGCATCGGCGGTCAACGCGATAATTGGGCCATCGAATCCGAGTCGACGGAGCTGTTCCGCGGTTTGATATCCATCGAGTCGAGGCATTTGCATGTCCAACAGAATCAAATCGTAGGAACGGCCTTGCCGGACCATCTCTTCGACCATGCGGATCGCGACTTCACCATCTTCGGCCTCATTGACTCGGGCTCCCGCTTTTTTCAGCAATGATTTGCTAAGAAAGCGGATATCGCGGCGGTCGTCGACGACCAACACGTGGCAATCCAAAGTAACTGTTTCCGTCGGCGTGGGGTTTGCCAGCGGTTCTGTTGTCAATTTGGGCTGGATCATTTGCACATCGTCGATGTCGCCGGTGGAGATCGAGACGGTGAATTTACTGCCTTTGCTCAATTCACTCTCCACCGAGATTTCTCCGCCCAACATCTCGGTCAACCGTTTGCTGATCGCCAGTCCAAGTCCCGTGCCACCAAATTCGCGATTGACGTTGCCATCCCCCTGTGAAAACGGCTGGAACAATCGCTGCTGTTGTTGCCGACTCATTCCGATACCCGAATCGACGATCTCGAATTGCAGTATCCCGTCATCGTGTTGCTGATCCACGAAACGCACAATGATCTTCACCATGCCTGAGGGAGTGAATTTGATTGCGTTGCCGACCAGGTTGATCAGAACTTGTTTTAAGCGTTTGGGGTCGGAGGTGATTTCTGCTGGAATTTTTCCGTGGTATTCAACATCGAGTTCCAGGTTGCTCTCGGTCGCACGAACTTCCATGATCGAGCGAACGTCTTCGACCAAATGGCTCGGAGCGAACCGTTGTTGGCTGATCTCGAATTTACCAGCTTCGATTTTTGACAGGTCAAGAATATCGTTGATGATATCCAGCAGGAAACCACCGTTGTGTCGGATGGTGCGAACGTGTGAAAGCGTTTCGTCGTCGTTGACTTTTTCAGCGATCAGATCGGCATAGCCTAGGATTGCCGTCATGGGAGTGCGGATTTCGTGACTCATGTTGGCTAGAAACGCGCTCTTTGATTCATTCGCCGCAACGGCCTGTTCACGTGCTTCTTTAAGCGATTGTTCGAACTCGTGTTGATTGGTGATATCCAGCAGCGTGCCGATGATTTGAGACGGCCGTTTGTTGCCTTCGTTGCCTTTGGTCCACAACGTCTTGGTTTGTAACCGCACCCAGCGGCGTTGACCGTCGAGTCGAGTGATGCGGAGGTCAAGCGGCGTCATTAATTTCCGCCGCGTCTGTGCTGCTTGCTGGAAATATTTCTGGTACGCAGCCGCGTCGTCGGGATAAACAAACGAGGGCGCTTGATTCATCTCGAGCTGAAACGTGTGATCCTCGGGATAGCCGACAATACGTTTGAACTCGGGCGAGAAGACCACGGTCTCCGAACGCAAATCGACGTGCAGCATACCAAAGCCAGCTGCCTTGGCTGCGACACTTAATCGCTGGGCGCTGAGCCGGATTTCTCGTTCATTTCGTTTTCGCTCGGTGATGTCCACGCCACTGGGCACGACGAAGGTGACCTCGCCCTTGTCGTTTCGAGCCGGAGCAATCCGGAATTGAATGGCACGTTTCGATCCGTCGGCAATCCAGTAATCCAATTCCATTTCCACGGTCTCGCCCGCAGCGGCTCGCTGGAATGACTCGCGGACGGCGGACTGCACCTTCGCGGACCGACGCCACCATGGACACTCCCAAAACTTCTTGCCAATAATTTCCTCACGCGTGAAGCCACACCCCGTGGTCGCGGTTTTATTGACCTCGCTGACGTGACCATCCAGGTCGATAACACCGACAAAGATCAAAGTCACATCGAAAATCCCCTGTAGTTTTGTATTGCTACTTTCGTAATTTTCGAGGGCCAACTTGATCGCTTCTTCGGATTCACGCCGAGTGGTGATATCCAATTCGACACCGATCATCTGCAGCGGCGAATCGCTGTCCTTAATGGAAAGATGAGCAAGCGACATCACCCAGCGATAGGCCTTGGAAGACCGCCGGATACGGTATTCACAGCGATACGGCGTGCCCGTTTCCAAGCTGTGACGAAGCGACTGTTCGACATGGACGCGGTCGTCGGGATGGACGAGATCGAGAAACTCGGCGAGTCCCCCAATCGGTTTGGCAGAATCCAATCCCGATTGTCTGCTCAGTTCACCAGAACGATAAAATTTGTCGGCGTTGACGTGCCATTGCCACAGTTTTAGCTCTGCAGCGCTAAGTGCCAATCGCAGACGTTCTTCGCTAGCAAGAATACGACGCTCCGATTCCTTGGCGTCGGTGATGTCCCAGTTCAGCCCATGGATCCGTGTTACCTTGCCGTGTTCATCTCGCAGAATTGTGCCAACCGCAGCGAGCCAAATCACATGGCCATCAGGGCGAATGATACGGAATTCGGTTTCATAAGCGTCGCCGTTTTCGGTCGCCTGCTTCCAGAGGGATTTGAGGGCGGGAAGGTCGTCGGGATGGACGTATTGAAAGAACAATTCGGATGATGGATCGTCCTGTTTGGGGATTCCCAGCAATTGAAACAGAGAGTCTTCCCAAACACTTTTTTCCTCGCTCCATTCCCAAGCCGCCATCGCACCGGCTTTGAGCGCCATCGAGATACGGCGTTCGCTTTCAATCAATCGCATCTGGGCCGCATAGCGATCGCTGATGTCGACGCCCGAGGGGATCAGGAACTCAATATTGCCACTCGAATCTCGCACCGGTGCCATCATGAAATCGATCATGAGTGGATCGCCTTGCTTGGAATTCAAGCCGACATCGAACCGCACCGTTTCACCCGCAAAAGCACGATCCATGGCGTCACGCATTTGGTTGGCGACGGCATCATCGTAAGTCCACCAATCACATTCGGCAAAATGTTTGCCAATCACATCATCGCGACTGAGACCCGCGATGCTCATCGAACGATCGTCGACCTCTAGCAGTTTGCCATCGCTGCCGATCACTCCGACCAGCCCCAATTGATTGTTGATCACACGCCGCAAGTGCGCCTCGCGGTCAGCAAGTTCCAATTCCCAACGTTTTCGTTCCGTGATGTCACGTGATACCGCGACGAGAAATTTGATCTGTTCCGACACACCACGCACCGAGGTGACGACCACGTCCCACCACTTCGGCGTTGCATTGGCCGTGGGACAGAACGCTTGGAAGCTGCCGGTTCCTCCTGCGATCGCGTCACTTAACGCTTGCCGAACGCTCGGCTGACTTTCGGCGGGCCACAGCGATTCCCAAGGCTCCCCTCGGAATGTTTCGAAATCTGCGATTTCAAACGAGGCAATCCCGGCGGAGTTCATCGTTAACATGCGGCCGTCGATGTCGAGGACTTTAATACAGTCAGGGCTGCTTTCGATAATCGTACGATTAAACTCTTCGCTTTCACGCAGTGCGTCTTCGGCGCGGGCACGTTCAAGCCGCGCGTAAACACGGGCGGTAAACTCTTGTAGAAAATCTTGCTCGTCAGCTTGCCAATGATGCGGTTCGTTGCGAATGGCGGACAATACAAACTTTAATCGTCGGTCGCTAACGTAGGTTGCGTTGAACAACGAACCGATTTTCAAGGAAGCAAAACGATCGGCCAAAGCGGCGGACCGAGCTGGGCTTTGACAGTCATCGATCGCGAGCGGTTGGCCTGCTAACAGGGCGGCACGCTCGTGGTCCTCGTGAAATTCGTCCAGACGATGGACCCCACCGATGCCGGGAAGGTCATTTTCAGTGACGTGTTCGAAAAACACATTCGCCGTTTGCTCGTGTTCATCGATTTCGACCAGTGCGCATCGACTCAGATCCATGTAATCGGTTATTCGGGTACACGCTTGTCGGGTGATCTCGTCGGCCGATAACGGATTGACGAATGCGGATTGCAAGTCAGCTAAAAACGCCAGATTGAGTTCGCGTGATTTGCGTTCGGTGATATCGACGGCAAAGCCTGTGATTTGCAATGCATTGCCATGCTCGTCGCGGTCGACGACACCATGAACCTGTGACCAGATGATTCGCCCATCGGTGCCTCGGACGCAGCGGCATTCGAACTCTTCTCGCTCGGAATTGGAATGCAGTACCGAGTCAATGATTTGCTGGACGACCGGATGATCCTCGGGGATCACAATCTCCAAAAATCCCTCCGGCGTCCCCTTGAATTCGTGTTTGTCATAGCCGTACATCGCATGGAGACGATCTGACCAAGTGATTTTGTTCTTGGGGATATTCCAGACCCAACTGCCCATACGACCGGCGTCCAGTGCCAACGATAACGTTCGCTCGCGCTGGATCATTTCGAGCTCGGCCTTTTTTCGTTCGCTGACGTCGCTTGCGATTGCGGTGATTGAGAGTGGGGTGCCCTGTGAATCACGCTGGATGACGCCGCGACCGTACGTCCAGATGACTTGTTGATCATTTCCGCGAAAGACTCGGAAATCCATCTCGAATTCATCACATTGGCCTTCGAAAGCCGCGTCGATGCGACTTTGCACGTAGTCGCGATCATCGGGGTGGATGATCTGCATGAATCCTGCGCAGGTGGCGACAAATTGATCACGCTCGTAGCCGAGTAATTCATATAAGTGACTGGACCATGTCACGCGGTCAGTCGCGATGTCCCAGTGCCACGACCCCAATCGGCCGGCACGAAACGCCAGTTCCAGGTCCTCGCGTTGTCTGGCAACGACACGTTCGGCTTCCTTACGGTCGGTCACATCTAAGAATGTCACGACGCAGCCAATCGTTTCGCCGTCGCGGATCATCGGATAGGACCAATACTCAACATCAAAGAATGTCCCATCAGCCCTCCAGAAAATCTCGTCGTCGACATGGACTTTAGCTCCGACGCGAAACGCCTCGTAAATATGACATTCGTCGTTCGGACAATGGGTACCATCGCGACTCGTGTGATGGATGAGCTTATGCATCTGCTTGCCGACAAGTTCAGCGGGGGCATCAAAGCCCAAAAGTTTTGCGCACGATGCATTGGCAAACGTGCAGACGCCATCGGGATCGATGCCGTAGATGCCTTCGGCAGTAGAATTTAGCAACGCAACAATTCGCTCATCCCGATCAAAGATCGTTTGGACAAATTGTTTGTGTTCGGTGATGTCACGCAGGTATGCGGTAAAAAACGGAGATCCGTCACGCGTTTTCGTCGCGTTGATCGCGAGCTCGACAGGGAACTGTTCACCGTTGGATCGCTGGGCCGTTAACTCAATGCGGTGACCAATGATCTTGGATTCGCCGGATTCCAAATAGCGTTTCAGCCCACGGGTGTGCGCGTCGCGGAACTCTTCGGGAACAATCGTTTCCGCTAATAGTTTTCCTTTCACCTCGTGTTGCTTGAAACCGAACGTTTGCTCTGCAGCCGGATTGAAATCAACGATCCGGCCGTCGACGTCCATCGTGATGATCGAATCGAGAGCCGACGCCAAGATGGCTGATTTGCGAGCCTCTTCGTCACGCAAATTCGCATCGGCTTGGGTATGGCGAATAAACTGTCCTAGCTCGAGACCAATCGATTGCAGCATCGCCAAAAACGTCTGCTCCAATCGCCCCGAACTTCGTGAGAAGATTTCAATCACGCCAAAGAAATCGGTTCCCACCAAGATAGGCATCGCCATCGCTTGGTTTAAACCGGCATCGATCGCATGAGTGCGTGAAAAGTTCCTGTCTGCGGACAGATTATCGATCGAGTGTGCATCCAACGATTGCCAAACGCGACCGGGCAAACCATGTCCCTTGGCAAACTGAAATTCTTGGTTCTTGGCGGCAACCCGTTCCATCGCGGAATCGTTTGCCCCGACCGAGACGTCGGTACATCGCAGCACTTGGTGCCGAGGATCGGGTAACCAAATGGCCGTGATATCCGCCCCCAGTGATTCTCGAATCGCCTTTAGCACCTTGGGGACAGCGGAGTCAAACGATTTCGCCTCAGCAAGTAAACGAATGACCTTGTGTTCGGTGGTCATGCGAATCGACGCCTGTTTCTGCAGCGTGATGTCGATGAAGGTCAATATCAATCCGTCCGCTTTCTCATCCCGCATGTACGGCAACACGCGTCGCAGGTACCAACGTCCGTCGTGCGTTTCGATCTCATCTTCGAGTCGCTCGGTGCTGTCCGATAGTTCCTTGCTGCTTGGAATGGCGGGCATGTCTACTGCGACATGCGAAATATCATCCAGCGGACGTCCAATATCGCTGGCGATCAGACGATAGATTTTCGCTGCGGGAGGCGAATACCAAATGGTGTTTTGCTTGGCATCCAAGCAGATGGTTGCAATTTGAGTGCTGCGGAACAGATTCTCCAAATCGGTGTTGATGTTGGCGATGGCATCTCGGCTGGCGCGAATCTCTTCACGCGAGGTTTCTAGTTCTTCGTTTGCCGAATGCAACTCTTCGTTCATCGACAACAGTTCTTCGTTGGACGATTTCAGCTCTTCATTGGTGGCTTCCATGTCCTGCATCGTCTGTTCTAGATCGCTGCGGGTGGTCTCGAGTTCACGTTCAATTTGAACAAGCAGCGAGTCGGCATCGGGGTGAGCACGGTGGGGAAGTTCGTCGCTCTCCTCACGCGGGATGGGAATGCCGACATCGTGAAAGACGACGAGGAATAACGGAGCGTCCTCGCCTAGACGTGGCATCGGTTGGACGGTCAGCATCACTCGTTGAACGAGGTCCCCGTCACGTAGCGATAGATTTTCATGCTGGACTCGGCGGCTGGTTCGTTTGGCCTCTGAAATCGCGGCACGCAAACCGATTTGCAATCCACTCGCCGCCATTTTGACGATGTTGTTTTCAAATGGTCCCGCTGTCAGGTTTAAATACTTTTTGATGTTGGGTGACGACGTCAACACTTTTCCCGATTCATCAATGACCGCTGATTTCGGAGTGAATTCGTCGAGTACGATCCGCTGCATCATGTCGGTCAGATCGACCGAGGAATCGGGGGTGATGGTTGATTGTGGCGAGATCACTGCACGAGGTAAAAAGCCCGTGGACGTTGCCGATCCGATCGCGGTCCCTTTGCGCTGCGAGATGCGAGATTTGGCGTCGATGGGACGAAACAATTCACCATGCGAGGCGATGTTTTCGCTGGGGCCTAGGAACAAATATCCCGTCGCAGTCAGCGCATAATGAAACAGCGGGATTAACTTCTCTTGCAGGTGAGGTCCGAGATAGATCAATAGATTGCGGCACGAAATCAGGTCAAGCCGCGAGAACGGAGGATCGCTGATCAAATTGTGCAGCGAAAACAGAACGAGTTCACGAACCTCTTTCGCCACATGATATTTGGTGCCCTGTCTGATAAAGAACCGCTTTAGTCGCTCGGGGCTAATGTGGTCTTGAATCCCCAGCGGGTACGTCCCGCGGCGAGCGATCGCTAAGGATCGCTCGTCAATGTCGGTAGCAAAGATCTGGACGCGAGGTGGATTGGGGAGCTCATCGATGACTTCGCGGCACAAAATAGCCATCGTGTACGCTTCTGCGCCATTCGCGCATCCGGCAACCCAGATACGCACACTGTCATTAGGGTCGCGGTTTTCAAAGATCTTAGGCAATACTTGGTGACGGAGCGTTTCAAAGGCCTCTGGATCTCGAAAAAACGCGGTGACTCCAATCAACAAGTCGCGGAACAGAGCATGGATCTCGTCGTCATGTTGCTGCAGATAGTCGACGTACTGATAAACCGATGCAATTTTCCGCAACTGCATCCGCCGCTGGATACGCCGCTGCAGCGTACTGGATTTGTAATGCAGGAAATTATGCGTGGTAACCTTTTTCAGCTTTTCCGCGATCACGGGAATCGCGTCTTTGATCTGCTGTTGCAAGTGGTCCGTAGAGATGGAAGCGACTTGGTCCGTCATGTGGCTTGCATAACGCCGCAGTTCGGCAGCGATTTCGCGGGGTGGGATCACGTGATCCGCGACTCCCGTGGTAGCGGCACTGCGAGGCATCGAGTCGAATTTGGCAGACACGGGGTCTTGAGCAAACGTCAAACCGCCTCGATCGCTGATCGCTTTGAGTCCCAATGTGCCGTCGCTGCCGGTGCCCGAGAGGATCACACCGAGGCTGCGGTCTCGCTGGTCCTCGGCAAGCGAATGCAAAAAATGATCGATTGTCGTTGTGCGGTGACTCGCGTCGTCGGGCTGGACGACGTGGACCGAACCGTGGCGGATTTCCAGCAATCTGTGCGGGGGGCAAACGTAAACCGTGTCCGCCATCAACGCCGTGCCGTCGGTGAGTTCCAGTACCCGCATCGAGGTCGATTTTGACAGCAAGTCGACCAATAGCGATTTGCTTTGAGGGTCAAGGTGTTGGATGAACACGATGGCCATCCCCGGCGCATCCCCAAGCGCCCTCAACAATTCCTGGAATGCCTCGAGTCCCCCGGCCGAAGCGCCTATGCCGACGATCAAGGGTGAGTCATCGGCGATCCGACTTTGCTCCGATATGTTTTTACGATTCATACGCCTTTACCTTGCCAGCGGGCACCGCGTGCCGTCGCTGCGTCCGCAGCCCTCCCGAATACCTCAGATGATCTCGTTCGCGTGTTGCGACCCCGCTGTCACCAACCGCAGCGATGATGCACATACTGATGAAGTTCACTCGTGCTCGCGTTTGGCGACGATGGCCGCAAGAAACGCATCGAGGTCCTCTTGTCGGTAATAGCGATACCCCGTCACTGGATGACGCGTTGGAACCAGTCGGCCCGATCTGTCCCAGTTCCGAAGCGTCTCCGAGGTCACGCTCAGATACTCTGCTGCTTCGCCCACACGAAGCATTCCATCGAGCTTGCCCACCATTGACTTGACACCCATCACAGCACCTTCCAAACCTTACAAACGTTGAAATGATGCCAAATTGAAGACCGTAAAGGCGTTTTCGTCAATTCCCCCTCGTTTTGTGCGATGAGGAACCTCCATGATTCTCTCGCTTCGATGCAAGGTCGGCCGCGATGAGGGAGCTGCAACTAGGCTGGGGTGCTGGGATGCTGGACGCTGGGGTGCAACGCCTCTCGCTACAGCGTGGCGAGATCCACGTTACGGATGCGGGATCCGTAATATTGCTTGTAGCGAACCTTGCGTTGCAAATCGCGAATGATCGCGGCGGTAAAGTCGACTCCCGTCAATTGTTGGCTGCTGCCGAGACCGCCAGGGCTAAATACATTGATCTCCATCAACTTGTCATCAACGATATCCAGCCCGACAAGGAACATGCCATCGCGGACAAGTTTTGGACGCACCATTTCGACCAATTCGAGCATTTGGTGGGTGACCTCGGCCGCCTCGCTTTTGCCACCCGAATGCATATTGCTTCTCGCATCGCCCGTTTTATTGACACGGCGAAAAGCGGCATACGCACCATCGTGCCACAGCGGGCGGCCATTCATGACAAACATTCGGACATCGCCATCGGCCGCAGCCGGCAAATACTCTTGCACGATACAGTAACCATCACGCAACACCGCTTCGATCATTTGGTTGCGGTTGGCTTTGTCGTCTTCGTGAATCAGAAAGACACTTTGGCCGCCGGATCCCTGCAGTGGTTTGATCACCACTTTGCCGTTTTGCGATTCGATAAACGAATTGATCTGTTTAATGTCGCGACTGATGCAGGTTTTGGGACGGACTTCTTCGGGAAAGTGCTGGAAATAGGTCTTGTTGATTGCGTTGGCTAGGTTTTCAGGATCGTTCAAGACGATCACACCGCGTGCTGCCGCGAGTTGCCCAAACAAAATCCCGCTGGTTTGAGCCCACGATCGTTCTGCAGCGTCATCGGACGGGTCGTTGCGAAGCATCAGGACGTCGAGATCGTCGAGTGAAATCCTAGTGCCGTCGGATTCTTTGTCTTGAAGTTCGCCCATAAAGTTTTCCAGCGATTCGTAGTGCTCGCCATTGACCGTTCGTGCCGACGCATGAACGGCTCCATCGGGTGCGTAGACAAAATCCCCCACACCGAGCGTATAGACTTGATGCCCCATGTTCACGGCGGTCATCGCCAACCGCGTCGTTGTGTACGCGGCTTGTTCGGTCATCACGTCGTTTACTACAAATCCAATCTTCATAAGTCGGTCTCCATAAGATCAAGGACCGACTTGCCCCGACAGGCTTCGAGCCGATCACGGATGCGAGGGTCGTTCCAGAAACGAGGTAGGATGCGTGGCGGTGTGATGATTCCACGTCGCCGCAGCTCTTGCACGTACGGCACGTGTTGCAGGCCAATCTTGCCGACATACAGCGGTTCAATTTCATGACCTGCTGCCAAATAGTCGAGCAAATCACGCAGCCCACGTAGATAAATCAGGTCCTTGGTGTAGCCGCCACCGCGGTACACCCGAAGTGTGGTGGTAAAGGCTGTATGAGGAGCAAATCGATGTTTTTTATGTAGCAAGCGAAACGTTTCGACAAACGACTTTCCTCTGGTCATCGAATCGACCGCGATCACTCGCGCCGCAAGTGTTCGCAATCGACGTTTCGTCAATCCACCACAAAGGTATTCCGCTAATACGGCCAAGCCTTCTTGTAATTCCTCGTAGCCCGCCAAACCTGCGTACAGTTGTTGAAACGGTTGGCAGCGACCATTGAAATAGGTCAGCAGATGGGTGCCGATCTCGTGATGAAGTAAGGATTCGACTCGTTTTTTTGCCAGTTTGATCTTGCTGGAAATCAACAACCGGTCTTGCGAGACCATGATTCCCGAGGCGATGGAATCGGATACCTGCACGGAGGCCGTAAACTCGTTCATCTTGGTGTGATAGTAGTCGATTTCGTCATGAGCTCGCTGAATGATTTCCGTGCTGGCCATACAGCGGGTCGACTTGGGTTTGCTGCTTGAGTTCGGCTGGATCGTGCGCAGGATGTCGTTCGCCAACGTGATCAGTTCGGTCTCGGGGCGACCATACAGTTGCAGACTCGTGCTCAGAAACGGCGATGGATGCGAAAATGGTTTTGACTTTTCGGGTTGGTCGAGATCACGTAAGGCAGTGAGTTGGCGATCCACCTCGTTTTGTTTCTCCCAAAAAAGGTGAGCCAGCGTGGGATCTTCAACGCGTTCAATTTCAATATCAAACAAACGGCGTTTCAGTATGTTGGGGTGGTAGGGCAGCGGGCGGTAATACAATGTGGGCAATTCGCGATAGCCGCTGGCGTGAAACTGCTGCCAAGCTTCGTCTGCATTGGTCGGAGTGACTTGCAGCAAAAAGTCGAACGATTCGGAAACGCTACAAAGTTGTTGGTCGATTAATCGCGTCGCTTTGACAAGGGACGAGGGGCCAAGCGATTCGAAATGCACTTTGGCCGATGGGTCATGGCTGCCAGTAAATTCCGCAATCGTTTTGCGAAGGGCGATTGCCAATTGGCGACGGAACGATTGCAGGACAACAGGATAAAGTGATCCGTTGCGAGGATCGCGATACACCGGTTTTACCGCGATGCCGATCGAGCAACATCCTGCGTTGGCGTCGCTGTTGCACTCGGGGGCGAGCGATGCGATGTCGGGTGGGCCGACAATCGCATCACTTCGCTCGGCGACGGTGCCGCGGCGTCCGTGTACCGAAATCTCTTGCAGAGAATTCCGCAGCACTTCCATCGTCGATGGCAACGCGTCCAGGTCGGGTGAGACTATTTCAAATCCCTGCCGCGAAGGGTTTGCCGTCTTGGAATCGCCTGAGCTCCAGATCTCAACGAACAGGAACGTGCCAAAGTGTTCCTGCATGATGCCTCGCACGGCCGTGGTCAAGCTCATCAACCCCGAGTGATATTGTGGATCAGCCGATGCAAATAGATAGGCCGCCTCGGTCGTCACCAACTCACGCGTACCCGCATCCTCACGATCGACCGGTGAGCGATAAACACATAGAAAGGGAAGCTGGCGGTCGAATTTTAAACGGCCATCTCCGGGCAACGTCCGACGCACCCGATCATTTTTTGACAACCGGGCGCATACAGAATCCGCAATCGCGTCGAATTCCGATTCGATTGGGTCGTGTCTCGTTTGCGGTGACGTGCTGGATGGTTTCACAGTTGCCTCAATGCTGTTTGGACGCCTGGCAACGTGGACTCTAACGCTTTGTAGATACACTCCACCTCGTCGGGGTCGGCTTCGCCTTCCCATTCATCCATGAAAAACTTTTTGAACTCGATCGCGATGGCGCAAGCTTGCTCGGGAAAGGTCGAGTGAATCCACTCGCCAAAATAGCCACCTTGAAATTTGACGTTTTCGCGAACATCCAACTTGCGACCATTAAAATCATACGCTCGCAGTTCGGTGATAAAGCGGTCGACGACCGGTGCCCAGAACTGGCGATCCATCGTCCCTGTGCCGATGTTGACCTCGGGGTTGGTTTGTGGGTCGGCGGGCGGTGCATCGGCGCCGTCGCGGCGATGGTTGTAAGTGTGTAAATCATAGACGACGACGCGGCCATATTCTTCGATTAGTTCACGCAGCAGTGTTTCGACGTCTTGATAGAATTCATCGTATTCACGCAGCGACGCTTCGATCATTTTCGGGTCCGGTGGTGTGTCCCAAACCTCCATGCCCCATGCGTCGGCAGGCGTTTCGTAGACAGCCTTGTCGCGCGGACGGTTCAGGTCCACTTCGAAACGTGAACGCAGACCGACGATTTGAGTCTTGGCAATTTGCGTCCATTCACCGGTGACCGGATCTTCTTCTCGCTGCTGTTCGTCTTCGTCGATCGCCAACCGCTGCTCGACGCTGCGGCGGGTGTCGTGCCCGTTGTGAATCGCGGCGGCCACGATGGGGCTAGGTCCTCGCTGGAATATGCAATGAGGGTGAAGTGCCACAGGGGATCTCCCTTCGATTAACGAGGAAACAGGAAACACAAAGAAACAGGAACGGTAAGCGGACCGACAGGTTCGTGAGAGCGAAAGTGGCAAATGCTGTACCACTTGCAATCGTCTTGTTGAGCTAGGCTGACTTGGAATCGGCAATGACCGCTTGCGTTGCACATGGTAGCGGTGGATGTCGCTCCGCTGCCTGCTGTGAGATCACGTTGGCAGCTTTGCGGTCAAAACGAGCTGTCCGGTACACGGTTTTCCAGTAAAACCGGGCTCGGCACACCGTTTGCCTTTCTTGGGTTGGTTGGATTGTCGACACGCAGAACCGTGTTTGTTGCAATCACGACGCTTCGTTTCTTTCGGAGCGTCCCGAACCAAAACTAGCCTTTAACCGGAGCCTGCCATGAGTCTTGAAACAAAGCAAACTCTTAGCGAAGCCACTGTCAAGAAACTTCAAAAGCTGATCCGTGCCAATATTGATTCCTATGACGGGTTTCGTGAATCCGCAGAAGAGCTAAGTGATAAAAAGCTCGCGACGCTGTTCCGCGAAATCGCTAACGAGCGATCCGCACTTGCTACAGAATTGCAGAACTACGTCGAATGGAATGGCGAAGAGGCCGAAGACGATGGATCGGCAACGGCCGGTGTCCATCGCGCGTGGATCAACGTTCGCAGCAAGCTCAATGGGGGCGATCCCTACGTGATTTTGATCGAAGCCGAACGCGGCGAAGATCATATCAAGAATGCGTATGAAGAGGTGCTCAAGGATACCGCCGGCAGCGCGATGAACGATGTGTTGTTGTCGCAATACACCGTGGTCAAAGCGGGGCATGACAAGGTCCGCGATCTTCGTGACGCGTACAAGAACAAATAAACGATCTCGCCTGCTGGGCTAACGGCTCCGTTATCCAGTTTGGGTTGTCATTTGAACTATCTCTGGAACAGCGGAGCCTGCTGTTCAGCCTCTTCGCTGCAGTGCTCAGTGGAGGTGCCAAGTAGAGAAAAGCCCAGCGGAGAATCGTGTTGTACACCCTGTTGCTAATCCTATTGATCCTACTGCTTATCGGGGCGCTTCCTGCATGGCCGCACTCGAGAACTTGGGGGTACGCCCCCAGCGGAGCACTGACGTTGATTGTCATCATCGTGTTGGTGCTGCTGTTGATGGGGTATCTGTAGAGGCTATCGGCTAGGTTGGTCGGCTAGGTCGATCGATGGGGGCCATATCATGCTTTGCTTTTTTTCAAATCTTAATCACAAATTGCTAGGTCATTTATGAAGATGCTTTCTCAATCGACGTGGTCGCTACTGGCTACCGGGATGCTGCTGGCAGGATTTACGATCGTTGGCTGTGACAACAAGGAAACACTGTTGGATGTCGACACACCTGATGGTGGCGTCGAAGTCGAGCGGTCACTCGATACCGGAGAAGTTACTGTCGACGTGGATGAATAGCTGTCGAGCTGTCGTCCTCAGCTCGAAGCGATTGGAATCGCCATCGCAAACGAATGAAACCAGCCACACAGGCAGCAGCCCTCGTCGGGGATGCTGCCTGTTTTCGTTGTCACGGTAATTTGCAGTTTTAAGCTGGCATTCAACGACGCCGACGCGATGCATTTTGGCCCGGCAAATGCAGTTGTCGTGGCTGTTGGATGAGCCCGTAGAAGGGCTGTTTTTGCATAACTGAAAATAAGGGAGATATTGAAATGAATTGGGATCAAATACAAGGAAAATGGAAGCAAGCCAAGGGACAGGTCAAACAGCGTTGGGGCGATCTCACCGATGATGACCTGGACCGCGTCGACGGCAAACGCGAAGAATTGGTCGGCCGCGTGCAAGAGCGATATGGTGTCGCTCGAGACGAGGCTGAACGGCAAGTGCAAGAGTTTGAATCCTCTTGCAATTGCTAAGGCGTGACAGACCAAGGCGAGTGTGACGCTCCCTCGATTTCTGAGGTCCTTTTGAGCGATCTCGATCTCGAAGGAGCGTCTGTGGGAGGTCATGGAAATGTGAGAACGACGAAGATGACGAAGGAATGGGAGAGGTTTGCGGTGATAGCACCACATCATGCATCGCGTGCCTCTGAAATAAGCAAACACCACCGAGCTCGCTATGAGAGATGAACATGAATGAGACAAAACCAAGTGAAGAAACGAACCCTGAAATCGAAGCGCATCTGAACGAAATCGCCAAAATCTGTTGTCGATCGTTAGCGGGCGAAAGTGACGCGGAGATGGACCGTATCGAAAATCTGTTGAAGTCGCTGTTGATGAGCGGGTATGTCGGGAAAAAACACCGTTCGTTCCAAGTTGACTTGGAAACCCGAGTCAAAGACCAGTGCCGCGATTGTGCCATGCATCGTGGCGGTGCGTTATCATCAATGTCGGAGAAACTTGCAAAGAAGTTTGCTGATCTCACTCGCTGGGAATCGAGAACTCCGAGTGACGCTTCGCCAGCCAAGCCGGCTAACATCAGTTCGGCGACTGACGCCTAGGTCAGCTTTTCGATCTCGTTTTTGCTCGCTTACGGGGGCACGCAAGCGATATACTGAACGTCACCGCTGCGGCAGGCCCGTGGTGGTCTCGTCGCCGGCGTTGCAGCCTCGCAATTGCATCGCTGGGCTTGCATCGCTGCGTGCTGTTTTTACCATCTCAACCCGAGCAAACGACATGTCCAATCACATCTACAAAAAGATCGAGCTGACCGGGACCTCCACGACCTCGATCGAAGACGCTGTGAACAACGCGATTAGCCGAGCCGCAAAGACGGTCAAGGAGCTTCGTTGGTTCGAGGTGATCGAGACACGGGGCGACATCGCCGAAGGCAAAGTGTCGCATTGGCAAGTCACGATCAAGGTCGGATTCACGCTTGACGACTAGGGTTAGCGGTAATCGACGATAGCCAGCTAGTCTAATTGCGAAGTGGCGCGTTAGGATGCGGATTGACTCGGCCATGCCCGGATCGACTTTGCCCGAAACAGTCTCTGTTTACCCAAGACGGAAAATAAGAAGAAAATGTCATCGCATCATCAAGTCACCGACGCCCTGAATGAACAACTGTCCTGCGAATTGGGGTCATGGTATTCCTATTTGGCCCTCAGCGCTTGGTGTGACCGGCAGCAATTGACCGGGTGCGCCGGTTGGCTTCGTGCTCAAGCTCAAGAAGAGTACACCCATGCCATGAAAATTTATGACTTCCTGCTCGCACGCGATGTCGAAGTGAAGTTCACTCAAGTCGATCCGCCGCGGCAAGAATTTGCCAATATTGTCGAGATTTTCGAGTGGGCGCTCAAGCAAGAACAAGAGAACACCGCACGTATCGATGCGCTGTTCCAGCTTGCCATGGAACAGAAAGCGTTTGCGTCGTTGGTAGAATTGCAGTGGTTCATCACCGAACAAGTCGAAGAAGAACAATCGGCTCGCGCCAATCTGGCTCGGATCAAGATGGTTGCCAACGATCCAGCAGCGATCTTGGATTTCGACAACATGCTCGGCGAACGCAATCTGCCACTCGACACGTCGCCTCGCTAGGTTACGGCGGAGTTGCGTTGGGCTCGGCAGGCGTGCTTAGCGGACGAGAGCTTAGCTGCAGCAGAACAAACTTGTCTGCGTCGGCGATATTGTTGAGGGGCCTCTATGCAGCGCCGCGCGATCACAGTAACGGGCATCGTTCAGGGAGTGGGATTTCGTCCCTTTGTCCATTCGCTCGCGTCGCGCTACCGGTTGGTCGGATTCGTGCAGAACCGATCAGGCGAAGTCCAGATCGAAGTCGAAGGAGCCGCAGCCAAGCTGGATCAGTTTATCGAGCAACTGCAATCGCATGCTCCTGCTCTATCACGAATCAACCAGCTGAGCTGGCTGCCGGTTCCGATTTGTGGCGACGCATGCTTTAGAATCGTGGACAGCGAGCAAGGGTTGGCATCCCAGGTTTTTGTCTCGCCCGATGTGGCGATGTGCGAGGATTGTCGGCGCGAACTTTTTGATCCCGCAGACCGCCGTTTCCGCTATCCGTTTCTGAACTGCACCCAGTGCGGGCCGCGGTTAACCATCACCGATCGCGCTCCGTATGATCGTGTGAATACAACGATGGCGGCGTTCGAGATGTGCGCTGCTTGCCGAGCGGAATATGAAAATCCACGGGACCGCCGTTTTCATGCCCAACCGATCGCATGCCCTGATTGCGGCCCGCGACTACAGTTGCTCGACGAGAACGCAAAGCCGATCACCGCCGAGGATCCGTTGACGCGTTTTGTCGCTGGATTGATGCAGGGCAAGATCGGAGCTCTAAAAGGAATCGGTGGCTACCATCTTGTGTGTTTGGCAAAGGACGACGACGTGGTTACTCGCCTCCGCAAACGCAAACATCGTGACCAAAAGCCGTTCGCAGTCATGGTCGGCAACAGCACGCTTGCAGCACGTTGGTGCGTAATCAATGACGCCGAACGCGAACTTTTGCAATCGCCCCGGCGTCCCATCGTCTGCTTGCGAAAACGCAATCGCGTCCCTGGCATCAGCGATACCGTTGCGCCCACCAATGCGTCCCTGGGGATGATGTTGCCATACAGCCCATTGCATGCATTGCTGATGGATTGCATCGGGGACCAGCCGTTGGTGATGACCAGCGGCAATCGTCGTGACGAGCCAATGGCCTATCAGGACGCGGATGCGATCGAGCGACTTTGTGGGATCGCCGATTGTTTTTTAACGCACAATCGAGCGATCTGTGTTCGCTGTGACGACTCCGTCACCCGTGTGATTTCAGGCCGCGAATCGCCTCTCCGCCGCTCGCGAGGCGATGCGCCGATGCCGATCAAGCTGCCTTTCGTCTGCCCCCAGCCAATCTTGGCCGTCGGCGGTCAACTCAAAAACGTGTTTGCACTGGCGAGCGGAGACCAGGCATTTTTGAGTCATCACATTGGCGACTTGGATCACTTGGCAGCCTACGAATCCTTCGGGCGTGACATTGCTTTGTACGAACGGCTGTTGGAGATTCAGCCTGATGTTGTTGTCCACGATTTACATCCTGATTACGCCTCGACGACCTACGCCGTTGAGCGTGCTGAGCAAGATTCGTCGTGCGTTTTCGGAGTCCAACATCATCATGCTCATCTCGCAAGCTGCATGGTCGAGCACGGGATTGCCGGCGATGTGATTGGAGTGATCTTTGACGGCAGCGGTTATGGCAGTGACGAGACGATCTGGGGTGGTGAATTCTTGGTAGGGGGGTACCCGTCGTTCAAGCGTGCCGCCCAGCTACGCCCGGTCAGACTGCCCGGCGGTGACAAGGCGACCAAGGAACCGTGGCGCGTCGCGCTGAGCTACTTCATGCAGGCCGATTGTGATTGCGAAGCGTGGCAACGGGAAGTCAACGCCGCAATTCGGCCCTCGGCGGTTCGGCCCTCGGCGGTTCGGATTGTCCAGCAGATGATCGATCGTGGTTTCAATTCACCCTGGACATCCAGTGCAGGCCGGCTGTTTGACGCGGTCGCCGCGATCGCAGGCATTCGGCAAACGGCCCATTTCGAGGGCCAGGCCGCGATCGAGCTTGAAGCGATCGCGCTGCAGGTGGACGGTGACGAAACGTACCCCATCGAACCGCTTCAACAGACCGCCGAGTGGACGTCTTCGTGCCAAGTGGTCGATACGCGACCGCTGATCCGCAGCGTGGTTGCCGACGGTGCAAACAAAATCGACAAAGCAATCATTGCACGTCGCTTTCACAATACCTTGGCGGCAATGACGGTTCAGACATGCATCCAAATCGCGAACTCAACTTCGATAAATCGAATCGTTCTCAGTGGGGGGGCGTTTACGAATACGCTCTTAAGTTCGCTGGTTGTCGCCCAGCTACAGTCAAAGGGGCTGAGCGTGTTTGTGCACCAACGTGTTCCGGCAAACGATGGCGGTCTGTGCCTCGGCCAGCTAGCGATCGCGGCCCATTCGTTGCACCGTGATTACCACTCAAAAACGGCGTGTTGAAATTGTCGCAAAATCGGGATTTAAGATCACGCCATTGTCACATGGAAGTGCTACGCTAGTTGTTGCTTCATCTGTCCGAATTCATTTAGCCAGAGCCATTCGATGTGTCTTGGTATCCCTGGTAAGGTCGTCGACACCTTTATCGAGCACGATGTCTTGATGGGAAAGGTGGATTTTGGTGGCGTCTTTAAGCAGGTCTGTTTGAATTTGACTCCAGACGTCGAGGTCGGCAAGTATGTGATCGTGCATGTCGGTTTTGCCTTGCAGGTGATTGATGAAGCGGAGGCGGAAAAGGTCTTCGAATTCTTGCAGAAAATCGATGAGCTGCAGGAGTTGGCGGTTGACGAAGTGGACTCCAACAGCGAGGTCGCGTCGTGAAATACCAGGCGGAATATCGAGATGCCGCTGCGGCAAAGAAACTGCTGCACGCGATCGCCGACATGGTTACCCAGCGGTGGACAATCATGGAGGTTTGCGGAGGCCAGACTCATTCGATCGTCCGTTACGGCATCGACGAACTGCTGCCCAAACAGGTTGAACTTGTCCATGGTCCGGGCTGCCCTGTCTGTGTCACTCCGTTAGAATTGATCGACAAAGCGATCGAGATTGCTTCATGCCACAACGTTATCTTTTGCTCGTTTGGGGACATGCTGCGAGTTCCCGGCAGTCGACGCGATTTGTTTGACGTGAAAGCCAGCGGTGGCGACGTGCGAATCGTCTATTCACCGCTGGATTGTTTGAAGATTGCCGAACAGAATCCCAACCAAACAGTTGTGTTCTTTGCCGTTGGCTTTGAGACGACCGCTCCGGCCAACGCGATGGCGGTGTGGCAAGCCAAGAAACGAGGGATCGAAAACTTTGCCATCCTGGCTTCGCATGTTTTGGTGCCTCCGGCAATCGAAACGATTCTGTCGTCACCGACCAATCGAGTACAGGGTTTTCTCGGTCCCGGACATGTTTGTTCGGTGATGGGCTACGAGGAATACGAACGGTTGGTTGACCGTTATCAGATTCCGATTGTGGTCACCGGTTTTGAGCCGGTCGATCTACTGGAAGGAATTTATCGCTGTGTACGGATGCTCGAGCAAGGTGAAATCGGAGTCGACAATCAATACGCTCGTGCCGTGCAGCGTGAGGGAAGTCATGCGGCACAAGGTTTGATTGCCGAAGTGTTTGAAGTGACCGATTGCAAGTGGCGTGGTATCGGCACGATCCCCCGCAGTGGTTACCGGTTGCGATCCGAATACCAACGTTTTGATGCTGAACAGCGATTTGCCGTCAGCCAGATGCAAGTGCTGGAATCAAGCCAATGCATTAGCGGGCTGATATTGCAAGGCATCCACAAACCGAACGATTGCCCGGCCTTTGGAAAAGAATGTACCCCTGAACATCCGTTGGGAGCGACCATGGTTTCGTCCGAAGGAGCTTGCGCTGCCTACTACAGCTATGGCCGCTTCTTGCGATCTCAGCAGGCTTCCTCGTCTGAAAGAGTCCCTCCGAAATCCGAAGACGTTCCGATTTCAGCAGACTGAAAAACATGTCGCACGTTGCCAATTTTGACCATATGACCTGTCCGTCACCTCGTAGCCAGTACGAGCGTGTGCTTCTCGGTCACGGTAGTGGGGGCAAATTGAGTGCGGAACTGATCCAGCGGTTCTTTTTGGCCGAACTCGGGAACGAAGTGCTGTCGTCGCTCGAGGATGCCGCCACGCTTTCGCTCGAATCGCACGACAGCCCGGCTGATAAACGAAGCTCCGGATCACGAATTGCATTTACCACCGATGCGTTTGTGATCAAGCCGCTCTTTTTTCCCGGCGGCGACATCGGCAAGCTTGCGGTGCACGGAACGGTCAACGATTTAGCGGTCGCCGGTGCGACACCACTCTACTTGGCGGCCGCCTTTATTCTCGAAGAGGGCTTCGAGACCGAATCCTTACGACGAATCGTTGTTTCGATGCGGGAAGCGTGCAGCGAATCCGGGGTGACATTGGTCACCGGCGACACCAAAGTTGTCGACCGCGGCAAAGGGGACGGAGTTTTTATCACCACTACGGGAATCGGACTCCATGCGTCCGGCGGTGAATTGTCAATTCACAACGCTCGTCCAGGGGATCAAATCATTGTCTCGGGAACGATCGGAGATCATGGGGTTGCGATCATGTCGACCCGTGAAGGGA
>NZ_ANOG01000539.1 GCF_000346295.1 Rhodopirellula maiorica SM1
GGGAGTTGGGGAGTTGGGAGTTGGGAGTTGGGCGATTTTACCGCTCCTCCACTCCATGTCTCCTTCACTCCTTCACTCCCCCTCTTTCCTCCCGCTTCCTAGCCGGCGACTTTCAGTCGCGGCGGTTGGCCGGCATCGGCCAGGATCGCGCGGAGCCGTTCGAATTCGTCGGGATCCGAGAAGTGCAGTGTGATTTTGCCACGGCCGCGAGCCGAGCTTTTGATCTCGACCTTGGTTCCGAAAATCATTCGCATCTCTTGTTGCATCGATTCAATCTGAGGCGAGATCGATTTCCGTTTTTGCCGAGTGGCGTTGACGATCTTCTTTCCGGTTTCGGCGTCCTCTTCGGCTTTCAGCAATTCGGCCACATGCGACTCGGTCGCTCGCACGCTCCAGCTGTCTTCCATGATTTTGCCGGCGGTGCGAATTTGGACTTCTTCGTCACCGATTGGCAGCAGGGCTCGTGCGTGACCGGCACTGATCTCGCCCGCCTGCAACAGGTCCAATATCGCTTCGGGCAATTCCAGCAACCGCATCAGATTGGCGATCGTGCTGCGGTCAATACTCAAGCGACGGGCCAGGTCATCTTGTTTGCATTTGTGTTCATCGATGTAGCGTTTGAACGACAACGCTTTTTCGATCGGGTTCAGGTCTTTGCGTTGCAGGTTTTCGATGATCGCCAATTCGGCAACCAAGCGATCGTCTGCATCGCGGACTTCGGCGCGGATCGTTTTCAATCCCGCGTGGATGGTTGCACGCAGTCGGCGTTCGCCGCTGATCAATTGGTACTTGCCATCGACGATGCGAACCAGCACGGGTTGCAGCTGTTGATGGTTTTTCAGGCTCTCGGCTAGCGACGCGATCTCATCGGGATTGAATTCCCGCCGTGGTTGAAACGGATTGTTTTGAATCTCGTCGACTTTTAGTTCGAGCGACTGGATCTTCGATCCGCTGCTCTTTTTGTCGTTGCCACCACCACTATCGCTGCCGCCTAAATCGGACGCCTCATGGATCGGGTTACCATCTTCGTCCAGTGGCGTGCCCAATAGCGCGGCGAGCCCTTTACCTAAACGTCGATCCTTCGTTGTTGCACTAGTCACGCTCGAGCACCTCCATGCACAGCTGGGTATAAGCAAACGCGCCGCGGGATCGCGGTGCATACTCAAACACGGTTTGGCCGTGGCTCGGGGCTTCGCTGAGCGAAACGTCTCGAGGCACGACACTGTCAAACACAATGTCGCCAAAGAAGTCTCGTACTTCCTCGTCGACCTCGCGGGTCAGTTCTAGGTAGGGATCATACATCGTTAATAGGATCCCACCAAAGGTCAGTCTGCCGTCCGTGGCAACGATGACCTTCTTTATTGTCTGAATTAGTTGGGTCAGACCTTCCATCGCAAAATACTCGCACTGGATCGGCATCAACACCTCAGTGCTGGCCGTCAGTGCGGTTTGAGTTAGCGGCCCAACACTGGGTGGGCAATCGACCAGGATAAAGTCGTATTGGTCAATGATTGAATCGAGGTGTTTGCGGACTTGCGATGTCTCGGTCTCGCCTGCTTCCGCCAAGCGGTCGACATCTTGCAAAGTCCGGCTGCCTCGCACGATCGAGAGGTTCGAAACCTCGGTATTGGCAATCTTGGTCTCGATCGGGTCGGAATTGATGATGGCGTGGCCATCAGTGGGTTCTAGCCCAAGTGAACCGGTGGCATTGCACTGCGGATCCAGGTCCACCAGCAATGCTCGTTGGCCGGACATTGCTAAAGCAGCCGAAAGGTTAACGGCCGTGGTTGTCTTGCCCACGCCTCCCTTTTGATTGACCACGCAAAGAATCCTTCCCACGGTGTCCATATTCCTATTCGAGACTGGCCGCGATTGTTTTGCGGCAAGAACGAACAGTACGCGAAATGTTTCCGGTGAAACAAGTCTGGTTTCACAAGAAACTGGCGTTGACTTGGGTGGCTGATTCTGTATCCGCAGATTGCGGTAGTGCAGCGTTGCGAATGATCCATGCTGCCTGGGGATCATTCGCACAATCGAGCAAGTAGGCAGTAATCATTGGGTGAAATCCCGTTAGCCGTTTGAGCGCTAGCAGGCTTTTGATTTAATCGTACGATGGACTTCCTAGTCCGTCGAATACACCAATGACGGGCGTGGTAGTCCATCAGCCACCCCTTGCCGTATTAAATCATCAGCCCGCTAACGCCAAAGCGGCAACGCTGTGAAGCATTTTTTCTTATTCGGAAAACGCGGATTCACTGTAGCAAAAGTCGCAGAGACTTTCGGCCACACGAGTAACGCCGAAACTCTCTGCGAGTTTCGCTACGAAAAAACACATCAGAGCGTTGGCCAAAGCGGCTATTCGACGGAATGACTAGCGAACAGGCTGCTCGCATTGCATCGCCCCACCAACGAAACGAAAAAAGCCCAGGACATCTAATCCTGGGCTTTTTATTTGTTGGGTGACTCGTAGCAGTAAGCGATCGTGCTTACTTGATTTGACCGCCGTTGGGGTTGGCGGCCTGTTGAGCTTCCGGTCCTGGGTTGGGGTTGAAGGTATCGCGGAAGATCGTCCAATCCGATGGCGGACGTTCTTGGATAAAATTGTCCATGAAGTTAGCGATTGCGTTGCCCACGCCGTTTCGCTTCATATCCACAAATTCATAGTGGTCCCATTTCGGTGCGTTCTGGGCATGGAAGTTCGGAGCGTACATGATCAACGCCTGTGGAAGGAAGGTTTCCTTCTCCAAAGCGATTTGCACCATCTTGTACTGAGCACGGTCGTCTTGTCGTTTAGGCCAAGCTTCGATCAATACAATCTTGTCGTTCGGGGCGGCGACTTGGCGGACCCAGTAGCGACGTTGGATCTCGGCGGCGTCGAGGTTGAATACGAAGGGAAGTGGGCTGTTGAAGATCTTTTGCCCCTGCATGTCGGCCGGCAGGTCTTGGATTTTGCACTGCTTCTGGCTGCGATCCATTTCGATCAACTGCTTGCCATTACACACCCAATGTTCGCCGAACAGGCCTGATTGAGGTTCATAGATGGGTTTGCCGTCCTTCTCGCCTTTGTAGAAGACCAGCGAATCGACGCGGAAGACGCCTTTGTCAGGTGCCGCGTACTTGATGACGCCGTCGGCGCGAGTCGCGTGTCGACCAACCGGTGCCGCCAAATTGTCATAGTGCCAACGCTGGAACTTGCAATCGAGTGTGCGAGTACCCTGGCTCTGTTGTTGCCAAGCAAGCAGAAGCTGTTGAAGCTGGGCCTGTTGAGCCGCGTTCAGCGGAGCAAAAGGTTGGCCGGCTTGTGCTTGAGTGGCCGTGCTGGCTTGGTTCTGTTGGCGGCCGGCTTGGGCCTGTCCTTGGTTGCCGTTGTTCTTGGCATACGAAGGAGTTGTTTGTTGAGCCGAAGCAAATTGGAAATTGGTTGCCAAAGTGACGGCCAGTGCCGCAACGAAAAGCGTTGTCCAGTGTGGTCGCATCATCCGTGACGCCTGTGTGATAAAAGTCGTGATACTCGGGCCTCGACCATTTCCATATGGTCCGATTCGCCGAGTGGACTCTAACAAGCATCCCACGAATGGCGAAAGAGTGAATCAGAAAAAGTTTTCGACAAGCGGCTCGCTCAAGGCGCTGCCGCGGTTTTGAGTCAGGGTGTGTTCGAGATCGCGGAGGCATACGATGCCAGATCCGCACACACAGTGGTGATTTCGCATTGCGTTCGCAAATGTCGTTGATCGCTCCTGCGATCAAAACGCGAGGCGGATTAGTGCCCCCATTCGCTGATCGCGGCTCGATGCTCGACGAGCGCGTCATTCGCTGATCGCGGCTCGATGCTCGACGAGCGCGTCATTCGTTGATTGAAATTTATCCACCGTGCTGATCTGGACCGCACCCGCTTTTATTCTGCGGTCGCACGCCACCATGGATTATTCTTGTCCCACACCTCTTCAGGCATTACGTCGTCGTTTTCTTCTTCGCCTGATTCGGTCCATTCGCTACGGGCAACCGATGCGAGCTTCTCTTCGGACGAGACGAGTTGGCGTGACGGCTCGCGTTCAAACCATGCCCATTGGATCGACGGCTCAGGATCCGAGGTATCGAGTTCGTCTTCCATATATTCAGGTTCGATGACGATTGACTTGACACGTTTGGGCTCAGGCCGCGGTGGCAGTGGTTTGGGCTCTGGTTTCGGAGTCGCAAGTTTCGGCGGCTCTGGCTTCACCGGTTCAGGCTGAACCGCTTTCACGACCGGTTCCGGCTTCGGAGGCTCGGGGGCCGGTTCGGGTTTGGCTTGAAGCTTGGGGATGTCTTTGCGGACGTACAGGATTTTTGGTGTCGGTTTGGGTTCCTCTTTGACCACAACGACGACGGGTTCCGGTTGCGGTTCCTCTTCGGGTTCGTCCTCCAAGACTTCTTCTTCAACAGCCTCTTCCGGTTCGTCTTCGTAAACCTCTTCTTCGTATTCTTCCTCGGGCTCTTCTTCGATTCGCTCTTGTGGCGGCAAGATCTCGGCGCGACCCGGTTGACCTTGCGGCGGCATCAATCGGACCTGGACGTCGATGTCGTGGAAGATGTCGACGATGTGTTCGTGGCAGGTGAACATCATGACTTGGTGTCCAAGCTCGGCAAATGTCTTCAGCGTTCGTGCCGCGCAAATCGCTCGGTCGCGGTCAAAATTGACCAAGACATCGTCGAGCACCAATGGCAACATGACTCCGCGCCGGGCATAGGCGGCCGCGAGTGACAAACGCAGTGCGATGAAGACCGCTTCGCGTGTACCCCGGCTCAGTACCTCAAGCGGCAGCGATTTGCTGTCGGTATCGTCCACCTTCAAGCGGTTGGTGCCGAGCGGCGTCCAAATTCGGTTGTACTTTCCGTCGGTCAATTGGTTCAGGAAGGACGACGCTTCTCGCAGCGTCTCGGGTTGTCGTTCGCGTTCAAAGGTTCCGCAGACATCCTCGAGCAAGCAGCTAGCCATCGCCAGCGTTTGCCAGCGGCGTGCCGACGCCATGATCTTTCGTTCGATACAGGCAAGTTCCAATTGAGCCGTGGTCAATCGCGAGTCTTCGCCAAGCTGCTTCATCTCTTGAGCCAGCTCGCCCTGCTGCGTTCGCAATTGAGCGACGCGAGCTTCGGTTTCGCTCATGCGTGTCGTCAGCGAATCCCAGCGACGTTCGATGTCGCTGATCTTCGCTCCTTCGATTTCGCGAGCGACCGCGTCGTAATCGACATGCGTCCCGATGATCGATCGAACCTGCTTGTCTAGCTCGGCGTGCTCTTTTCGCATTTCCGCCAAGCTTGCTTTGCTATCAACCAGTCCGTAGAACTGTTCCGGTGTGGCGACGCCACATTTCGCCCAAAGTGCCCGACGCTGCGTTTCGCCACGTTGGATCGCGCGAAAGTATCCGCTTTGCTGCTTCTTCAGTTTGAGGTCCTGTTCCTTCAGACTGCGGCGTTGTTTGATCCAGTGTTGTTGGCGAGAAAGTTCTTCGTGCAGATGATTCAGTTGGTCCAATGGGTTCGATCGAATGCGGCTGCGTTTGGCCATTTGTTCGATGTCGACATCGTCGTTGTCGTCGTCTTCACCTGGTTCGCGAGCGGTGATGTTCTCTCGCAGATCGAGTGCTTCCATGTACAGCGACTCAATTCGGCGAGCCAATGTTTGCCGTTCGCGTTTCCGCTGGTCGCGTTCGGTTTTCAATTCTTCCCAGCGGCGTCGGCTACTGAGCAGGGTCTCGTACCCGTCGCTCAAATTCCGTACGCTTGATGGCGATAGTGATTCGCTCAGTCCCAATCGCTTCAGCGTGGCGGACCATTCACGACGCGAGTCGCGTAGTCCATCGGCCGCTTCGGTTGCCCGCTCTCGCGCCGACTTGTACGACTGCAGTGCGGCTTGATGGTTGTGGTAAGTTGGCAGTACCGATTCCAGTTCGGCCAGCAACTGTTCGCTTTCGCGGATTCGCAGTTCGATGGTTTCGTTGCTGGTCGGCAGCGTCGAGTCGGCTTCGTTTCGTTCGCTTTCGAGTTCGCGGATCTGTTTGCGAAGCGTGTCGATTTGACGTTCACAATCCTCCAGATCACGCGAGGTCGACCGCATGCCGTTTTCTTTGCCGAAGTAATAGGTCAGCATCCCCATAAATCCAACCGTCAACCAAAACATGCCTTTGGTCGGATCGGGATCGGGTGAGAACCATGTTAGCCCCAGCATATTTGATACGCCGTAGACCAATGACATGCCACCAAAGATAAAGGGGACAGCCAGTAATATGAGCCTGTCCATCGGTAGCGCTTCGTCGGTCGTCAAATCGACCGTTTCTTTTTCCAAGTCGCGGTAGTGGCGTTTCAGCTTATCGATGTGTTCGCCAAGCTGGGCGCGGTGACGCAGCGCGGTGATCAGCTCGTTTTCTTCGCGAATGGCCTGTTGCAGGTTTGTGGCGCGCGCTCGCGAGAGTACATCCCGCATTTGGCTGCTCATCTTTTCAGCCCGCGTCTTGTGCTCGGCGCCTTCATTGCGAGCTTGCTTTAGGAGGAATAGTTGCTCCTTGACTCGCTTTGCGGGGGCGGAAAGCGTCGCAAGAGTTTGTTTGGACAGATCGGGAAGCTTGGAGAGATCGCCGTCGGTGATCGCTGCTTTATCCGCTTCGTCGATTCCCAAACGGTCCGCGTCGGCTTCGAGCTGTTTTCTCGCTTTGTCGATTTGTCCATCGAGTCGCTCGATCTGCTCTTCGAGAGCTTCCACCCAAGTGGCTTGCTCGGAGGCGGCTTCGATTTTGCCTTGCAAGTCAAACAGGCGTTTGCTGACCGGCAATTGCTCGTTCTTGACCCGCAGCTCGCGTCGTTTCGCCTTGACCTCTTCCATCTTGGACTTGCTGTCCTCGATCATGGCATCGATCTGGACCAATTGGCCTGGCGCGTCGTCCGGTAGTTCGGATTCCACTTCGGTTTCCGCGATCGATGCGGCGAGGGCTTCGCGTTGTTTCCAGGTGTCAAAGACACTGGTTGCGATTTCGACGCAGCGGGCTTCGCGTTCCCAAGCAATCATTCGTTCCGATGATGCTTCGATCTCTTGTTGTTGCGATCGTCGTTGGCTGGCCAATTCGCTCCAGCGTCGGCCATGGCGGGTCAGTTGTTCGACTTCGTCACGCAACTTTTCGCGTTTACGGATCATCGCGGCAACTTTGCCGGCCTCTTCCGAGTCGATGACGCTGTCCTTGCCAATCATGCTCTTGCGGCCGTCACGCAGACTGCGAAGCACATCGACAAGTGACACACGGTCCAGTCCGCTAGACAATTTGTAAAGTTCGTCCGCGGCGTCGGTGCCGTCAAGTGTGCTTAGTTCTTGCAGTTCGCGGATCCCGATCGCAAACACGTTAGTAAAGATCGGCTCGTCGATTTGCCCAAGCAAACTACTCAATCGGTGCTGGCCCTGAGCCAATCCGTCTTGTCCGGTGACGCTTAGGTTTCCCGTCACGCCCGTGTCGGTCAATTGGCTGGTGCGACGAATTTGGTAGCCGCCGCCGGGGCCGGTAACGCGAATCGCGCCGCCCGGAGTGCCGCCAAAAACCGGTGGGATGTAACGTTCGCGACGGTCCGGGGTGAACCCATACAGCATCGCTCGCAGGAATTGCATCAGTGTTGTTTTCCCAGCCTCGTTGGGGCCGTAAAACAGCGTCATGCCGTCGGGAAGCGAGTCAACGGACAATCCGGTCCAAACGCCGAAACCATCGATTTGAATGTCTTTGATCTTCATGATTTTTGCACCAAATTTGGCTTGCCGCCACGAAGGAGTTCGACACCCAGTAGCGTCGCTTGGTCAAGAATGTGCTCGCGTGCCGAACTGGGAACGTCCGCCAATAACGTCGAGGTTGTGCTTTGGATTCCCTCGTGCTCTTCAGTGAATGGCAGCAGGTTCAGTTCACGTCCGTCACTTTTGCGATGCTTGTCGGCAGCACGCAGAAAATCACCCAGGATCGTATCTTCGTCGTTCCACGATTTGGGGTAATGTCGTGGCGGGCGAATGACCAACGATGCGGTCCAAGCCGCGGGGGTACCAGATCCGAATTCACGCCGCAGCCACTGCAGCAATTCCTCGGCGTCGCCGATCGCATGCAGATTGTCTCCGCTGCTGACGGAGATGTCCCAGCCAATCAGAAGGTGGCGTCCGCCATTTTCGTGCTGGAGCCGGACGATGCGTTCGCCCAGCAGGTTGCGGATGCTGCCGACCGCGGCAATCTCGGATGCATCGATGTCCACCTTGCAGTAGCGGAACGCATCGCACTGAATTTCATGCACTCGAGTCGTTTGGTCGGCGTCGACGTCGACGATCGAATAGCCGTGAGCTCCGGATTCCTCGAGCGATCGACCTTGGGGCGAACCGCAGTACACTGCCGCTCCCTCTGCCCCGCCTTCGATTTCCTGGCGATTGTGTTTGCCGCCGAGCGCCCAGTAGTCGAAGCGGCCTTCTTTTAGTGCGTCGGCATCCGATGCACCATAGCCGACCGCGACGGTGTATTCATCGGTGGGGTCGACGCGGAAACTAGGGACATGAAGTGTCGAGCGTCCTTCGCTGCTGCGGCCCACGACGACACAAATGGTGCGGCCGGCACGTTGCACCGGAACCGCGGTTGCCTTGTTCTTGGGAAACAGCGTGACATTGGGAGGAAGCGGTGCAGCCTCGGGCCACTTTTGTGGATCGTCGACATTCCCCGCGACCCAGAACACCGGTTTTTTCTTGGCGTTTAGCTTCTCGAAATAATCCAACAACAACGCCATTCCATGTGGACCGGCCGTTTGAGGATTGAGCAGATCGCCCGAGAACACCACGAAATCGATATTGTCAGCCAACGCGGCCTCGAAAATCGCCTTGGCCGCATGGCGTGGCGCATCGGCCATCGCGTCACGGAGGTGACTGGGGATCGTATCGAGGTCTCCGAGAGGAGATTCGAGATGAAAATCGCTAGCGTGAATAAATCGGAACGACTCGCCCGGCATGGGTTCCCTCCCTGGGATAACTCCGTGGCATGACCGTTTTGCGAGTTCAGCGATTGGGGCGTCCCTGCAAAACACGTTACAGCCGCCGTTCTTTCAAATCATTTGAAAAGAATTGCGAAAGGATCCTCTGCCGCTTGCGTCACCAAAATCGTTTCGTTTGCGTCCAACCTGTGACGGTGTGGGCAGCGTGCCTCGGCTGCGTAGGCCTGGAAGTTTAACGAAACTTGTAAAAAAGGACCAAGTCGTATTTGCAATGTTTCACGAAAAATCGAACGGTTAGCCCTGCTAGCATTCGGCATGGCGGGCAAGCTGGGGTAAATAGGTGGCCTGGGGCGTGAGCGAGGGGTGGGTTGACCACTGGGTTTGCCGTCGTGGATAATTATTGTGGGGTTATTGATTGCCCTCGTCGTCTGGCTCGACAACGAATCTGTCTTCTCTCCCCAACCTGAAATTTGGCCCCCAGTCGATATTGGCCACCTCTGGAACCGATAATTGAACGTCGCGGATGAACAAAACTGATTTCGATATCATTCCCGATCGTGATTCGATCGGATCTCAGCAGCGTGAGATTGGTTTCGTTGCAACTCATAATGATTCGCCGCAACTGCTGACGACGGAGCAAGTTGATCGTTGGAACGCCGATGGCTATCTCGGTCCCTTGGACGTCTACGACTCCGGTGCAATCAGCGAGATTCGTGAGTACTTTGATCAATTGTTGGCGGAAACGTTTGCCGAGGGCAAAGATAGCTATTCAATCAGCAGTGCCCATCTAAAGCATGCGCCGGTGTGGGATCTGTTGACCAACGAACGCACGGTCAGTTTTGTGGCGGATTTGCTTGGCGAGAACGTGATCGGCTGGGGATCGCATTTCTTTTGCAAAATGCCGGGGGATGGCAAACGCGTCGATTGGCACCAAGATTGTAGTTATTGGCCATTGACACCGACCAAAGCGGTGACGGTGTGGTTGGCGATCGACGATGCTGATGCTGAAAATGGCTGTATGGAAGTGTTTGCGGGGTCACACAAACATGGACTGATTGATTTTAAGGCCAGCGACTCAAACGCCGGCAACGTGTTGGATCAAACCGTCGAGCATCCGGAGCAATATGGGACGCATCGATTGACCCCGCTACGTGCCGGACAGATTTCAATTCACAGCGATTTGTTGCTGCATGGATCATCACCGAACGTCAGCGACCGTCGACGTTGTGGATTGACGCTGCGATATTGTCCGGCAGACGTACACGCCTATTTGGGCTGGAATCAAAAAGGGGTGGTGGTGCGAGGTGTCGCGGATCCGGCGGAGTGGCCGGGAGCACCACGTCCATCATAGCGCTGTGGTCCAGCGCAGCGAAGCATTTCGTAGTGGCAAAGCGCGAGCCCATCGCGATCTTCTTTGGTAGCGGCACGGCGCGAGCCGTCCGGTTGAGGCGAGTGAAACGTTCGGTTTAGACCGGGCGGGCCCCGCGCCGCACCGCTACAAACGCTACCCGTTTAGTGTCATCTACTTTCGTAGTGGGACTCGCCAGAGTTCCTGGTGTTTCAACAGCAAAGATGGGAATTCTGGCGAATCCCATTACTTGAACATCTCCAGTAGTTGCCAAAGTAGATGGCATTGGACGCGAGCCCTCCGGTGTTTTGGTCAGGGTGAGGAACCGAAGGGCTTGCGCCCTGCCGCTTAAACCTCACAAAACACGGGGGATTAATGCTTCACAACGTTGCCTGTGGTCACGACGATACCGCCCCGGTGATCGTGGTTTAAAGCGGAATCCGGGTCGGCATCGCTCGATTTGCTAGGGGATTCAACCCGCTCGTCATCTGATTACAATGCGTTGGTTAGTACCGGTTGGCGGGAGTACGAAAATCTCGTCCGCCTTGAAAATTCCTTATTGAATCAAGAAGCAATGTCTTTAGCGTCTCATTTCAACTCATCTGACTGTGCGATCTCGTTCGAGCTGTTTCCACCCAAAACGGAGGCGGGAATCGAGACGTTGATGAAGAATGTTGCGCGTTTAAAAGATTTTAACCCAAGTTTCTTCACCTGTACTTATGGCGCCGGCGGCTCGACTCGAGGTACGACGCTTGATGTCGTCGAGAAGGTCAAAGAGGTTACCGGTTTGCCGGTGGCATCGCATTTGACCTGCGTCGGTTCGACCGTCGACCAGCTCGAAGACTATTTGTCCGAAGCGAAGAATCGAGGCGTCGATTACATCGTGGCGCTGCGAGGGGATCCGCCTAAGGGCAGCGAACAATTCGAAGCAGTCGAGGGTGGTTTGCGTTATGCCAACGAATTAGTGGAGCTAATCCGCAGCCGATTTAGCGACTTCGGCATTCTTGTCGCGGGGTATCCCGAAGTTCATCAGGAAGCCACGGATGCGAAGACCGATCTGGAGAATCTGAAACGCAAAGTGGATGCGGGTGCGGACGTTGTGGTGACGCAATTGTTTTACGACAACGCCGACTTCTATCGATTCCGCGACGATTGTGTCGCCGCTGGAATCACCGTGCCAATCGTGCCGGGGATTTTGCCTGTCACCAATTTTAAACAGGCATTGCGAATCGCTGCGATGTGCAAAGCAGCGATCCCAAGTCGCCTGTCGGATGCCATGAACG
>NZ_ANOG01000540.1 GCF_000346295.1 Rhodopirellula maiorica SM1
TGCCCAGCATCCGCATCAGGTAAAAGACTTGATTGGTGCTGATTTTGTGGACATCCTGACCATCGGCCGGTTCCGGTATCTGGTCGGCTGGCGTATTGGGACCGACGATGACGAGGTGATCGCCCTCTCCAGCGTTGGGGCCGAAAACGCCTAGATCCGTGGGGCTCTGCTGCCACATGTCGACGATCATACCGACCGCCAGCCCTTTGGGGACCTTCAACACAAGTGCCGCATCACGCGTATCGCCGACGCCCCAGAAATAGTGGGTCGTCTCGTTGGCGGTCAGTACGCCCCGTCTTGCGTTGAAACTCTTCACCGACAGCAACTTGTTGTAGCCATAATCTTCAATCGCATCGACGTAGCCTTGATGCAAGCGAGTCATCCCAGCGATCGGCAGCCCCCAGAGGTAAAGCTGCGCAGCGCGTTGGTGGTCCATCAGGTCATAGATCTTCTCCGCCTCGCCTTCGGCAGGAAAGCTGTGGTCGAGCTCGAATTCGCCGAAATAGGTGTCCACCGTACCGGTGACCGGCATCAGATTCTGAAACTCCGATTCGCTCTGTTGTGCCTGCACCTCGGCTGCGACCAAGATAATGACGGCACAAGCAAAAGCGATGGCCGCTTTCAGCTTCATGTTCATGGCAATCCTCGCTTTGGTAGGAACGCGTTCGCTTGATGTGTACGACATCATTCGGTCGCTAGGAGTTGTCAAAGTTGGCCAACCGAGTAGCGTGTATCCGCGATGAAGGGCGGTTGCCGGACAAGGGACGAGTGGGCTTAGTCCCGTCGGCCGCAAACGATATGCCACACGTCCACAGCCAACGGTTCACGACACGGTGACGATCACGCGACGCGACCGTCGTTGGAATCGATGGTGGTATGCAGGCCGAGCCAGCGAGGAAGATTCGTGCTTCACCAAGAAAAGGTTTGCAGCGCCCTGCCCGGAGCCCTTGGGGAACTGACTGAACGCATGGCATGGTTCAAATTCGCACGCATCAGTGCCCCCCCACGGCACACCGCTGCAGCAAACTAGAAGCTGCACCTTGGAATTCAGCGAGCCCGTCTGGGAGGCATGATGACACCGCGACTTCGCTGGCACCGACGTGATTGCGTCTGGATTCCTGGTACGTACTACAGTGGCTCTGCAACTTTGGATCGGTTTTCAAGATCACGTTGGAAGCATTTTATAGTCGGCCATCGAGAAGCGTTTGATCGCCAGCGTCTTGCTCGTTGCTTGACATAACCGGTAAGCTCTTTTTGAATGACTTTTTGATTGGTTTGCCGATCGACGCGTTTTCGGATGGCATCGTGCATCAAATGGTATTGTGCAGCGAATCAGGAGTCCTCCAAAGTGATTCATCCAACTCTGACACATCTCGGTAAACACACATCGTCCTATCCGATGGCACAACGAATTCATTTGATGCAAATCGCAATTCTTTCGCTGCTGTTTGTCACAGCCGGCGTGAATCATTTTGTGTCGCCAAGCGTGTACCTGAAGATCATGCCGGACTATCTGCCTTGGCCGATGGCTTTGGTTTATGTCTCGGGGTTCTTTGAAGTGCTCGGTGGAGTGGGCCTGGCGATTCCTCGGCTGCGACGAGCGGCGGGGTGGGGATTGATTGCGCTGCTTGTTGCCGTGTTTCCGGCGAACGTTGACATGTTGATCAACGCGGACGAGTTTCCCTCGATCCCGTATTGGACGCTGGTTGCTCGGTTGCCGCTGCAAGGTGTGTTGATCGCTTGGGTTTGGTGGGCAGCGGTGAAGCGGCCGGAATCAAAAGAATCTCAGCAGAAGACCTCGTCGTGAACGAACTGGCACAAGTGTTGTTGCTGCGGAACTCCAGCCGCTCTCCTGCAAAAACGTGGTAAACGCTCCGTCTCTCTGGCTCGCTTTTCCTCCAAATTTGCGGGGGAGAGGGACCCAAACACCACGACTTCATAACCCGGAAATCGCGGTGCATGGACCGTAAAACAGAGAGACCAAGAACGTGGTCCACCGTCGGTCGAAACTGACTCTTACTTCAAACTCTGTTTCGGCGGTTTGAACCAATTGAATGCGCCGAGCCTGCTGATGTTCGAGATCAAAGACCAGGGGTGATAGAGCGACATCTCCGATACGAAGCAGTGTCGCTTGGCGGCCCTCGACCTGAAAACTACGAAAGGGTGAACCGCACGGACACGGGTCCAGATAAAACCTGAGACGATCGCCGATGTCATAGCGGATAATCGGTTGAACATCGTTCACGAGCACGGTCAGAAGTGCCGTGGCCGAAAGAGTACCATCGGGAACCGGTTGCATGTTTTCGTCAACCGCCTCCAGGATCACCCAGTCTTCGTGCACGTGATGGCGACCATGGCTGCACTGCAACGACGGCGTGAAGCATTCGGTACTGGCATAGGAACTGACAACATTATGCTTCAAGGATGGGAACACGTGGCGAACTTTCTGACAAAGAGCCTCCGTGAGAGTCTCTCCGCTGACTCTGAAAAGTGCCGGTTCAATGTTCAGTCGCCCAGCTTCCTTCTCTCTGGCCAGAATCGACAATACACTTGGGTAAGTCACAATGGTGCCGATCCCATCTATCGCATTGAGTTGCTCGACAATTTTCTCAATCGGTTGCTCGGCCTCAATAAAGGTCGTACGCTTCGCCAGCCAGGGACGCAAATGGTTCATCAGTCGAACAATGCCAGCCCCGGCAAAGTGACCATTTCCGCCGCTAATCGTCACGTCCCATCCGACTTTACGCGCTTCGTTGATGCACCGGAGTTGGCTTCGGTCCAATCGAGCCAGGGTAATACCGTACAACAACTCAAAAACTGCGGATGGCAATACGATAACGGCGGGTTCACCGGACGTCCCGGACGTTCGAAATACAGCGACATCGGCAATGGGAACGCCCAGTTGATTGATAGCACGCATGTGTTCCCGTGCGCGGGTAAGAGGAAGATCACGAATCGTCAGCCAGTCATCGAAATCACGCATCAGCTCGGGCTTACGAGTAACCGGAAGCTCATGTAATTCGATGAGGCTAGATGCCCTTAAATCGGAATAGAGTCTTCGAAACAACGGAGAATCCTGCCGCACTTTCTCAACCAGACGTCGGAGTCGCTTCAACTGCCGAGCTTCAATTCGTTTACGGCCACCCCGGGCTGTCCAAAGTCCGTCAGCGAAGTATCCCAAGGTTCTGAGCACGCTGAATCGCATTGAGCTAGGCTCCGCTGGCTGGGATCGTTGGGATTGGCTTTTCAAGCCACACGTTGGATTGTGGCGTCGAGATACGGTCGCAGCTGATCGATCGCGGGTGTGGCGATTCCTGACTGGCTGACTAGTTTCCGAAATTCGTTCGCGAGCGTTTTCATCTCCTCACGCGCGTCGGAGGCATGACCGAGTTTGATGCTGGCGGCTTTGTCATCAAGCTTTCGGCGAGTGATCGCGAGCAACAGCCTTTCTGGAATCCAGCGAAAGATCTTGTGAATCGGCGGCGTGATGGGAACGCCGATCGATGAGAGAACGCGGTGGCCTTCACGGATGGCCCGAATCATCAGAACGAGAGTCTGACGGTTGCTTTTCAATTCGCCAATCACTCCACCCGCCATGTACAATGCGGCCGCAGTTGGGATGATTTCGGCAGCATGCGTCTTGAGCCATGCATCCATGTTGCGAGAAATCGAAACCGGGAATCCTGCATCCTTCAACGTCGTGGCGATCGCTTTGATGCGTTTCGATACGGTACCCTCGAGCTCGCCGATCGTCGTGGGCTGCTCGCGGCGATCGAGGATGAGGTATTGGATGTACTCGTCACAGCGAACGGCAGACGCACCTGGAAAGCCGAGCAGCACTCGCTCGCGACCGATTGCCTTGATCATCGCTTCAGGTCCGCCAGCGTTGTTTCCGAAGAACATGACGCTCGGTGTGTTTCGGTTTGCGGCCAGTATCGGCAGGGCTTCGCTGACTCGGTTCCTCGGCAGGATCACCAACACCAAGTCGTAGGCATCTTCCGCAGTGAGTCGCTCCACAACTCTGACGTGAATCATGGTCTTTTGGCCGCTATAAAATTCCTGCAACCGGATTCCGTGTTCGCGGATTTCACGCAAACACTCTCCTCTCGCAAGTAGGGTGACGTCGTTTCCAGCCTCGTTTAGCTTCGCCGCGTACAGCGAACCGACATTTCCTGCGCCATAGACCAGAATCTTCATCACTCGCTCTCCTTGCAAAGGGGGGCTCGCCGAAACCACGTCGACCTGACCGACGAGTCATCGCAATGGGCATGCCAACACTGGTTGGCCGTTGCTTTCGGTATGCCAACTGCATTCCTAGTCGAACGAAACTCAGAGGCTTCGACGACATTCGATACGGAGAACGCTTCGATGCTTAAGCTTCTCATTGCCTATAGAACGTACGACGGCCATACCGCGGAGATTGTTGATCGGATCGCATTGGCGTTTCGCGACAACGATTGTGCGGTTGACGTGTGCGATCTCGCACGCTCGGCACCTCGAACGTTGCACTGCTGAGTCGATTTGACATCGGGGGAATCATGAAAAACGAGTGGGACATCATCGTCATCGGTTCTGGCATGGGCGGGATGGTCACCGCCGCAGCACTGTCCAGATTAGGACACAAGGTGCTGATGCTGGAACAGTACGATAAGCTCGGCGGCCAAACACATAGCTTTTCCCGCGAGGGATTTTCGTGGGACGCCGGACTTCACTACCTCGGCGGATTCGGACCGGATGAATCCGAAAAGGCGATGCTGGATTGGTTGTGTGACTCGCCGATCGAACTGGCTCCGATTGGCGTCGTTTACGATACGCTGCACATCGGCGACGCGACTCCGCTGAAACTCTCGCGTCCCGCCTCAGCACAGCGATTGGATTTAAAGGAACGTTTTCCCGACGAAACGGAAGCGATTGATAAGTGGTTCGATGCGATCATCGACGGTCGCGACGCCCTATATACGGTCGGGCAGATGCGATCCATACCGTCCATCTTTGGCTCGGCGGTGAAGTGGTGGCGTGGGAAGAAATGCTGGCGATTCTGCGAACGCACGACCGCGGAAGTCGTCAATCAAATCACGGGCAACGCGGAACTTGCCAAAGTCCTGATGGCCCAGTGGGGCGACTTCGGTGGTCGACCGACCACGGCGAGTTTTGCGATCCACGCAGCGGTGATGAATTCGTATCTGGTAGCAGGCGCTTACTATCCGGTTGGCGGGGCAGGTTCGATTGGCGAGCACCTGTTGCCCACCATCAGAAATAACGGAGGTGAAACGCGGGCGGGCGTCGAAGTCACGTCGTTGATCATGGAAAACGGGGTTGCCACGGGTGTCGAGACAACAGACGGAGAAAAGATCTTTGCCAAACGCATCGTGTCAAACATCGGCGCTCGCGAAACAGTCGATCGGCTGTTGCCAGACGGTCACGGCCGAGACGATTGGGTGAATGAAATTCGGTCGATTGGACCCAACATCTGTCACTACTCATTGTTCCTCGGCTTTGAGGGCGATGTCGAAGCGGCCGGGATGACAAAGTCCAACCATTGGCTCTATCCCACCGGCGAAGTCGATGTCCTCTGGATGGACGCTCCCGATAACTCGCCGCCAGCCATGTTTGCTTCGTTCGCGTCACTGAAAGACCCGGCTCATGATCCCGGCCCGAAGAAGAAATACGCTGGCGAATTAATCGCGTGGTCTGATTGGTCAACGGTCGAAAAATGGGCCGAACCTACAGGGGGCGAACGTGGCGACGACTATCCATCGTTTAAGCAGCAGATCGAAAAGGTTCTATTGGCGCAGTTTGCAAAATACTTCCCGCGACTGGCCGAGTTAATCGTCTTTCACGAACTTTCGACACCGTTGGCAACCGCGTCGATCACGGGACACCGCATGGGGTCGTTTTACGGCCTCGATATGACACCGCATCGCATCACGACCGACGCGCTGCGGATGAAGACACCGATCGACGGGCTCTACCTGACTGGGCAGGACGTTCTCTCGCCCGGCATCCCCGGAGCGTTTTGGGGCGGCTTTCTGTGCGCCTGCAGCATCGACCCCAAAGTGTTCATGCACATGAACGGATAAAGATGACGGCATGATCGATGCACTCTCGCTGCGTTCGCTACATAGCCAATCCATATCTGATTGAAAACATGACCTGATCGTTTAGACCTGTCGAGACATGACCGCGGCATTGGCTTCTAGCAAGTGTTCTGATCATCATCATCGGCTGTAATCCTATGCCACTTATTCTTCCGGAGGTCCTTAAATCGACCAAGCAATTGCCAGTCGATTACCAGAAATTGAGCCAACATTCCAAGCCGTCCCGATGCGCGAGTGGCTTCATACCACACGATACAGCGACTTCAGAACCCGCGTTTTTCAAACTTCAAACTTCCAGACGTGCCAAGACGAAGCAAACCGTTTTTCGAGCTTGTCACACGACAAATCACGAAACTACCGAGCTACCTTCCGCTAGTCCGGCACAATACAACGGAGAAACCGATCGCCCTCGCCGTACCGTGCTTGTTCGACAATCCCTGACCACGACTTCAACATCCGTAATTTCTTCCTTCGCCGGCAGCACTGTGCTCATGGCGTATCAAAAGAAAGGTCAGCCAGCCGACAGCGGCACAATCTCGTTAAAACGCAAGCCGCGATTCGACTTGCGATTCGCATCCTTGGCAGCGAGATGCTTACCGATCACCAACAGGTCTTCGAGCGATGCAACACGACCGCCAATGCAATTCTCGGTTCGCACATCGCTGATGATTACCGCCAATGTTGCATTGGCGACTGCGTTGTTTGCCAAGTTCCCGATCGTGTTGCGTGGGATAGCGTGCGCCGGCACGTATGTATTCCTAATTTGGTATTGCGTGGGAAGCCCACAGCATCGCATGGCCGCAGCGGCAACAATCGCGTGTTTGATCCTGTCGTACGCCCGGTTCGTCGGGTACGACGAACTGAACCGGATACTAACAAAGCTGGCAGTCATGATTGCCGGAATGAGCGAGTTTCTTCCTGCGGCATTCCTAGGCAAATGTTCGGACAACACTTCTAAGAATTACAATGGCTGCCGATTTTACTGACCGGAGTCGAGCTTTTGTTTGGCATCTGGATGATTCGACTGGGGCCGAAACGAAGGATCGCCTACTTACCGCTTGTTACGCTGATTTCGGGAGTGGGCTCGCTAGGCTTCTATATGATTTGCATCGTTTGATGGCTCAGCAATCAACTCTGGCCATTGTGTCTCTTCTGAGTTGGGCGGATTCTTGGTAGATTGAGTATGGTGCAGAGTCAGCTTTGCCCCGACTTCCGTTGACTCGTTGTTTCAACTCACACGCTGCACCCGCAGAGAGCTGAAGGCGAATCTGGTCAGAAAAAATACCGTTAGCGGGAGTTAAAGCGAACCTGACAACCGCGTTGGGTGACTGTCATTAAGACGCAAGGGAATAGACATGGGTAGAACGCTACAGCATACTGGCATACGCGTACCACTTTTAGTGGCGTATTCTCTTGAGCTTGCAAAAGAGTGGCATCCAACGAAGAACGTCAAGTTCAAGCGGGATGAGGTTCCTCACAACAGTAGCTATCGGGCTTGGTGGAGGTGCAAGAAAAATCCGCGGCACGTGTGGCAAGCGAACGTCGCAACCCGAGCAATCGACAAACAAGGCTGCCCGTACTGCTCAGGCCGAAAGGTGCTTCCTGAGGATTCGATTATTGCGTTGTTTCCCGAAGTCGCTGCTGAATTTCATCCGACCAAGAACGGGGAAGCGAGGCCGGAGCAGTTCGCGCCTAATTCAAACAAGCATGTTTGGTGGCAATGCCGGATCGATTCAACTCATAAATGGAAATCTGAAGTTGCTAATCGGACCAAAGGCAGCCAATGCCCTCAATGTCGTAAACTCGAGAATTCATTGGCTCGAAAGTCGCCGCAATTAGCAGCCGAATGGCACCCGAAATGGTCGCAAGCAGCAGTGAAAAGAAGGTTTGGTGGCAATGCAGGTTTCACACTGACCACGTATGGAACGCTTGCGTTGCAACCCGCACAAGGCGAGACGGAAAGTGCCCCTGCTGCCGAAAAGCTTGCGGTGAAATCGACTCGCGAACCAACGGAAAATTCACGGCCCGCCGAGGCCTTGATGAGACCGCGCACGATTTATTGAAGTTTTGGCATCCAACGATGAACGGAAAACTTCGCCCGAGCGATGTGTCTCACGGCTCGTCGCGGGAAGTGTGGTGGCAGTGTCCCAAAAGCCCAAGTCATTCATGGAAAGAGTCGATCGACCGAATCTACGGGCGCAAAAAGAAATGTCGACAGTGTCCTGGAGGCAGGAACTTCGGCACCGTGACGGCCGAAAAGTCGCTAGGGTACTTACATCCGAAACTGCTCGCGGAATGGCACCCAACGCTAAACGGCGATCTTGACCCGATGAGCTTGGCACCCGGTAGTGGCAAGAAACCGTTCTGGCAATGCGCGGCAGATCCGAAACATGTGTGGGATGCGCACGTTTTCCGTCGAACAAAAGGTGCGGGCTGCCCTTTTTGCAGCGGTTTGCGAGCCGATTCAAAAACTTGCTTAGCTGCAGTAGACGCTGAGATCGCTGCGACATGGCATCCGACCAGAAATGGAGACGTGACTCCCGCCGACGTCACTCGTCAGAGTGCGACAAAACGATGGTGGATGTGTGGTACGAACCCCGAGCACGTTTGGTCACAGTCAGTCCAGAATCGTGTCAATCGCCGGCAGTGCCCTGAATGCAACAAACTTGCTCGAAAAGGTAAACTCGAAAATGCCCTCGCCCGTTCGATTTCGGAAAACGTTTCTTCTTACGCGACATTCGCTGATTCGATCGACAGCTTGTCGCGGCTGGCTTTGCTTGAGTCGCCTGACCCAGTTTTGCAGCAGGTTCTTTACCGCCAAGTTTACGCAGGTGTAGTGGCGTCGATGGAGACTTACCTTTCAGATACGTTCATCAACACCGTGGTTGGTAGCAAGGTGTTGCGAAATCGCTTCGCCAGAGCAACTTCTGATTTCGCAAATCGCAAGTACAAACTTGACGAGGTGATTGACTGGGAACGTCACAGCCAGACCATTGTCAAAAAACATCTCGTCGATCAGGTGTTTCACAACCTCCCGAAAGTTGGACCGCTGTTCAAGAACGTTCTAAAGGTCGAATTTCCTACCGGAGACGCGTTTGCCGATTTGCAGCGAATTGTGAATGCTCGACACAATATCGTTCATCGCAATGGTCGCACGAAGAAAGGGCAATTTCTTTCGCTAACCGTAGCAGAGATCGATTCGGCAATCTCCAAAGTCCGACACTTTGTCGAAGACGTTGACTCCCAAGTCGCACAGACGCCGTGGAAACCGCGACATCCGACAAAGTCTCGTTGAGCTGGTTGGCAGGCCAGATTGCGAATGTTTCTGGCTGCCAACCATCGGATGTGCACAGTGATCACAGGGCCCCAGCACGCTGCTCGGTGAGGTGCTAAGACCTCGGTTGCATTGGAGGGCTGGAGAATATGCTCTGTCCAAGACTGCATATCTAATTGACGATTTTGCAGGATCAAAGCGACTTAGCGATTGCTCGGCAAGGCACAGAAGACGAGGTCGGGCTGGCGAAACTAGGCGAGCCTGCAAAGCCTGCGCTGGATATACTGGATCGCGACCTGCAGAAATTCTCAGCCGATCTGCAGTCTTACATCGCCAAAGCACGAATATCGCCCGATTCAATCAAGTCGACGGGTCCGTTTGCACCAGAAATGAACGCCGTCCCACAACGTTCCGTTGGACCGACTCGCGTGGTGGAAGGCGATCAGATAAAGCTGCCACCATCCTCGCCAACAGTTAATATTCGAAAGCTACCCGCCGACCCTGAACAAGTGCCATCGGGCGACGTCAATGTTCGTCCAGTGAACAGGGATGTCATTGCGCTCACGCCCTATTGTCAGATCGGCAACTTTGAGAATCTGAAATGGCGTCTAGCGTATCGTGAACCAACGACTTTCATTGCGGAAAAAGAGGATTACACCGAATCAATTGTGGTGGTGATCCAACCGCTTGTGGAAAGCCAAAAAGAAATTCAGATCGAACAATGGGAGCTTCGTGATTACAAGATTGTCCGCGCCACCCGGCTTGATCCGAACCAAAGAAGTCATCTGTCGAACGCCGAAAGTATCTATTCGCCTTGCTGTTTCTCTTTTCGGGGTTCCCTACGTTTCTTGCTCAGACGCTCCTTGGTCAGAGCAGAGGGAAGGGGTTGCGCGGTATCCTCGAAACTGGGGACTAGCGAGCGGAGTTTTTTGACGGTGGTGGCGTATTCCGGGTTGTCGATCTGGTTGGTCCATTCGTGAGGATCCTTCGTGGTGTCGTAGAATTCCTCCTGGTCAGACCCGTAGCGGGTGTAGCGTCCGAGTTCGTGGCGAATGCTGACGTAGGCCAGGTCCGTTTTGCCTTTATCGCATAATCCGGTGATCGCGGTGCTTTCCCAGGCAGCCTTCGTGTTTGTGAGCAGGGGAACCAGCGAGCGTCCATCGATGTAGGCGGGGGGCGTCAGTCCACAGAGTTCGGCCAAGGTGGGGTAGATGTCCATCAAGGAAACGAACCGTTCCGATACGCCCCCAGCTTCGCTGACTCCCGGCGCGCGAAACATCAACAACGTGTGCGTTCCCTCTTCCCAGAGGGTGGTCTTTTGCCAGTGGAGTTTCTCCCCCAGGTGCAAGCCGTGATCGGTGAGGAAGACAACAATGGTGTTGTCCTTGTAGGGGCTTTTTTCGAGGGCATCGAGGACGCGCCCGATTTGAGTGTCGACATAGGTGGTCGTGGCCAGGTAGGCCTGCACTGCCTCTTTATGTTTGCCCGACTTGATGACCTTGTCGGCGAAGCTCCCGATCCCGTCACTTACCGCTTTGGCCAAGGGAGGAAGGTCATCCAGGTCGTCCTCCTTCAGTTCGGGAAGGACGATCTGGTCCAGGGGGTACGATGTCAAAATACTTTTGCGGGACATACCAGGGCATATGCGGATTGAACGTGCCGTACGCCAGGAAGAATGGCTTGTCGTGTTGTTTCTCCAGGACCGCGATGGCCTTGTCGGCCCCAGCGGTGTCATTCATTTGTTTTTCGGCAAGGTGAATCACTCCCCAATCCTGCTCTCCCCCGCTGAGTCCGGCTAAAGACGCACCGGGAGGAGCCGGGTCTCTTTTGTGGCCGACTTTTTCATCCCAGTGCTCTTTCTGGTCCCAGCCGTGGGTGATTTTGCCGTAGCCGAAGGTGTCGTAGCCGCTCTTCTTGAACAGCCCGGCCAGTGACAGCACGTCATCCTGGTTCAGTACCTCACTTTTGTTGATGGTCTGCGCATTGTTGTAGATCCCCGATTTCCAGGGTGCTACCCCCGAAAAGAACGCGGTGCGAGAAGGCGAACAAACCGGCGCGGCGGTGTAGGCTCGCGTGAAGTTGACTCCGCTGGCGGCTAGCTTGCGAAGATTCGGCGCAACGACTTTACCTGCATAGCGATCTGCATCGTCCAGCATCCAACTGTTCAAATCATCGGCAACTAACAGCAGCACGTTCATCCGCTGGCTGTGTTCCTGAGCTCCCGCTAAGCCGACTGAAGAGACGATCAAGAGCCATGCAAAAAGAATTCTGTACATCGGTGATTTCAATTTTCTCATAAGTAGTGGACGAGGTAACGAGTCCCTCGAGGAACAGTTGGACGGCAGCGAAAGAGGACTCGTAACCTCGTCCACTACGAATTAAAAGAACCGATTCGCCATGTCACTCGTTTGTAAGTTCGCGGATGCGAATGTTGCGGAACGAAACGTGCCGAATTTTCTCAGGTGACTTGACGCCATGTACTTGAAGGGCAATCACACCTTTGGGATATTTCTGGTCGATTTCGTCATCCAGCGTCACGTCGCTAACGGGTTCGCCGTTGATCCAAGTTTGAATGACTTTGCCCTTTGCGAGAACGCGAACTTTATTCCACGCTCCGTTGATCATCAGGCTGTTGCGTTCAAGGTCATCGGTTGGTGTGAACCAACGTCCGTTTCCCTGCCCAAATAGGTGCCCCGAGCGTCCTGGAGATTTTCCTAGGTCGACTTGCGGTCCGTGCACGCTGGGACGGCTGTCACCCTTTGCGTTGACGCGGGTCGTGCTGGTGCGAATTTGCACGCCTGAGTTCAAGTCTATGTCATGAAGCTTGACTTCGAGCTCCAGTTCAAAGTCGCGGTATTCGTTTTCGGTGATTAGAAAGTGTGTCTGATTCGAGCTCGCTCCTAGAATCACGCCATCGACAATTTGAAACTGGGTTGTCACTGGACGCTTTCCAACCGTTTAACGATTCGCCGTTGAACAAAACGTGCCAGTCGCCAGCATTGGCCAAGCCGGTGCTGGCAAGAAAGACGAGAGCAGCGATGGATAGCGAGCTGCCCCATCGCAATTGAGTTGATTTGCGGCAATAGCCGAGTGGGGTTGAGTTCATCGAATTATTTTCCAGGAGATGGTGTCTTGAGGGTTTGCGCAATGCGAGGGTAGTGGACGAGGTTACGAGTTCTTGCTTGCCAGAAATCGCGGGGACTCAAAGCCTCGTCCACTACAGGGCAGGGACTCGTAACCTCGTCCACTACGGGGATTTTCTAAATCGTCGGAAGGGCGAAGTCGGGGCGACGTGTCTTGACCAGCAGTTCGTTTGCTTCCTTGTCGTTCGTGATTTGCTCGGTTGCTTGGTCCCACTCGATCGGACGACCGACGGTTCGGCAAATGTTGATCAGGTGCGCGACGCTGGTAACCAGATGGCCGACTTCGACCGGGGCGTTGGGTTCCTGTCGTGATTCAATGCAGTCGAGCCAGTTGCCGACATGGTTTTCCGACTCTTCGCCTTCGAAGGGTGCAAGCAGTGTCGTCGGATTACACGCAAAACGGCCTCGATTGATCTCCATCTTGCCTTTCTCGCCGACAAAGATCCCACCGAACGCCGGGCCGCCGTCGCTTTCCAGTCGAACCACCGTTCCGTCGGGATAATAAAGCCGAACTCCACGTTCTCGGTCGCTTTTTGCTTTCGTGGATGGCTCGATTCGCTTAGGCGCAACGTTCTCCCAGCCCATCGCCAGGTGAACCATGTCCAGGGCGTGCGACCCCCGATCGCAGATGGGACCGCCAGTGAAAATATCGTAACTTCGCCACCGGCGGTGCAGTCGTTCGTGATAGTCAACAAGGGGTGCCTGGTCGCAGAATCGATTCCAATCCATGCCTTCGGGAATGGCTTGCTGCTGGAGTCCCGTTGGGGATTGCGACCCTGAATAATTCTTGACCAGAATCGTATGCACTTTGCCGAGGCCGCCCTCTCGGACAAATTGGCACGAGTACTGGTTGTTGGCCGTGCTGCGCTGTTGCGTTCCCACTTGAAGAATACGTTGATGTTTGCGGACGGCTTGTACCAGCGCGCGACCTTCCGGAATACTGAAACTCAAGGGTTTCTCCGCGTAGATGTCCAGCTGGTTGGCACAAGCCATCATGGCCGCTCGAACTCGAACGTGATCGGGCGTCGCGATCATCACGGCGTCCAGGTCTTCCCTGTCGAACATTTCTTCATAGTTCTGATAGGCCGTCCATTCCGGATCGCTTTTTGTTGACTTGCGGTATTCATCCGCCAAAGTTGCTATTTGCGGCAGGTGACAGTCACAGACCGCGACCATCTCAGCACGATCGACTTCTCGGGAGAGTGCTCGAATTAGCCACTTGGCGCGATTTCCGGCGCCAATCAAGCCGATACGTATTTTGGAATTGGCATCCCTAGGGCCCGGCGCCGCGGAGGCCGACGAGACAAAGACGGTGGGAATGGCTAGCGCTGGCGCCGCAATCGTCGAATCTTTGATGAATTGACGTCGTGTGCGATTCGTCGGGGCACTTGGCATGATCGGTTTCTGGTGGGGCATTGGCTAATTCGTCTCCGTTGAAAGTGTTCCGATGGGTCGAGAGTTGGCGTCGAGTTCTTTGGTGAATGTCTTCATTCGCTCGGTCAGTTGCTGCACTTTTTCGGGATGCTCGGCAGCGACGTTGGTTGTTTCACTCACATCGTTCTTCAAATTGAAAAGCGATCCGGCGGCTGCGGCGACTCGATCGGTTTTCCCGATTGTGTCCGACTTTCCTCCGCCGGGCGTTTGGCTTTTGACAAACAGTTTCCAATCGCCGTGGCGAATGGTGGCATCGGGCACAATGAAGGAGTCGTGAATCGGCGCGTCGACTTGTTCGTCACGCATATACGGTAGGATGTTGCGACCGTCGATCACTCGGTCCGCTGGTGGGGCGATGCCTGCGATCAAGCAAAACGTCGGAAGCATGTCGATGATCGCGGTGATTTCATCATTGGTCGAACCCGGAGGAATGACTTTGGGCCACCGCATGATGCAAGGAACTCGAATCCCGCCTTCAAAGTTGGTCCATTTGCCGTCTCGCAGCAAGCCGGCACTGCCATAGCCTTTCACGTTCAGTTGCGGACCGTTGTCGGAAGCAAAGACGACCAGCGTGTTTTCAGTGAGGTCGAGTTCTTCGAGCGTTTTCATCAGCTCACCGACCTGCCAATCGATCTCTTGAACCACGTCTCCGTAGGTGCCTTGCTTTGAACTTCCTTGGAACCGTGGATGGGGAAGCCACTTTACATGGGGCAGTGGCGATGCGTAGTACAGGAAGAAAGGCCGATCTTTGTGCTGTTTGATGAACTCAATGCCAGCGGCGAGAAGCTTCGGCGAGTGGATGCCGTTCGTCTTGTGTTTTACAGTCTCGACGATCTGCTGATTGCGATAGATTGCGGTTGTTTTCTTGTCATCGCACTCCATGAAGCCGAAGAAACTGTCGAAGCCATGGTTCACCGGATTGAACTCATTCCACTCGCCCAGATGCCATTTGCCGACGATGCCGGTTGCGTAGCCCGCCGTTTTAAGAAGTTCAGCGACCGTGATCTCATCGGTGTTGAGCCCAATTTTCTCTTTGCGATAGACCACGTTATTAACGCCAACTCGCTGAGCATGGCATCCCGTCATCAACGCTGCACGCGTCGGTGAACAGCGGTTGTGAACATAGAAGCTGGTCAACTTCATGCCTTCGGCGCACAGTCGGTCGATATTCGGCGTGACAATGTCCTTCGATCCGTAACATCCCAAGTCGCCGTAGCCCTGATCGTCCGTCAGGAAGACGACGATGTTGGGCCGATCAGAATTCGCGGCGGAGGCTGCCGATACGGACAGCAGGACAAGTGTTATAGCAGAGAGAAATTTCATTTTAGTCGATCATTCATCGTCGAGCACAAACTCATCAGTGTTCATCTGTGGCAAATCAATCCTGGCTGTGGCGAGGATTCGCTACTCCCGCAGGTCTTAAGTTGGCACGAAGCTCATTCTCCAAGTCCTCCATCTGTTTCTTCAAACGCACAACGACGTCGGAATGCTCGGTCAGCAAATTGTGTTGTTCGCCGAG
>NZ_ANOG01000541.1 GCF_000346295.1 Rhodopirellula maiorica SM1
TTAGACGTGACCTAAACGACCCGGTCGGGGAATTTCCCTGACCGGGTCGTTTTTTTGCTTTCACAGAATTGTAGGCCGGACCGTAGCGGTGCGAAGTTCCGGCATCGCAGCGGCAGCGAACTCTGCGTCGCGTTCGACCTGCCAGAGCTGCATCGCGATTGCGACTTGATCCGGCCTGTTCTAATGGATGTGGTTCGAAGGTATTGCTTGCATACCAATTCACGAAAATCCACGTTGACGCTATGCCGCAATTTTCTAGCTATGTCTCTAGAAAAATCCCACGCGTCTCGTATCACCAACCCCACCCCCGAAGACATGTCCAAACGCATCTTCTTTTCAGTTGGTGAACCCAGTGGCGATCAACATGCGGCTCGATTGATCACCCATTTGAAGCAAGCGTTTCCCGAAATCCAAACGACCGGTTTCGGGGGCGAGGCGATGCAGGCCGCCGGTTGTGATATCGAATTGGATTTGACCAAACACGCTGTGGTGGGGATTCTGGAAGTTCTGCCGAAATTGCGAGAGTTTTTTGGCTTCGCCGATCAAGCCGAAGCGATTTTCAAGTCAGGCGAGATTGACGCGGTCGTGCTCGTCGATTTTCCCGGTTTCAATTGGCACATCGCCAAACGCGCCAAACGCTATGGCATCCCCGTCTACTATTACTGCCCGCCTCAATTGTGGGCCTGGGGCGGATGGCGAGTCCGAAAGATGCGTCGTTTGGTCGACCATGTGCTAACCGTTCTGCCGATCGAACAGAGCTACTTTACCAAACACAACATTCCGGCCACGTACGTCGGGCACCCGTTTTTTGACGCGGTCGCGTTGGCGGAACTCGACGAACAATTGTTGGCGAGGTTTGCCAAGCAGACCGAAGCGGGCGACCAACTGGTGGCCGTTTTGCCAGGTTCGCGGACTCACGAAGTGCATCGCACGTGGCCCGTGATGCTCGAGTCGATTCGTCGATTGGCCAAGTCCGAACCGTCCGCCAAGTTCCTGGTCGCCGCCTATCGTGATCGCCACTGTTTGTGGTGCCGCAATCAATTGACCGCGGCCGATGCCAATTTGCCGATCGAATTCTATGTTGATCGCACCAGTGAAGTGATCGAAGCAGCGCGGTGTGCGATGATGGTCAGCGGTTCGGTCAGTCTCGAGTTGATGGCACGGCGAACTCCCGCCGCGGTCACCTATCGCATCGGCCGGTTCCTCTATGCGTTCGCAAAGATGGTCGTCAAACTCGATTCGATCACGCTGCCAAACTTAATGAGTCCACGCAAAGTCTTTCCCGAATTTATCTCGGTCGGATCGACTCAGCCGGCCGTCGATTTTTTGACGCAGTCAGTGGGTGCGATGTTGCACGATGAATTCTATTACCGGCAAACACTCAAGACGATCGACGAACTTTGTCATCAACATGCAGGTGGTGGTGCGACCGAGAAAGCAGCCACTTGGATCGGAGAGAAGGTAACCGGCCGCAGCGACCAAGGCATCCGCCGCGCCGCCTGATCTCATCCGTTCATGCTCGTGGCGAAAGTCGCCAAGACTTTCGTCCAGCGACCTTCACAATCAAACTCGCCAGCGACCCGATTGATTAGCGATCCAAACCGTCGATCGCAAAGCAATAGATTTCTGTTTGGATCGACTTCTCGAAATCGTTGTCACAGCACACCCAAAGCGTGCGGCGGCCATCGACCAAACCAGGTCCCCAGCACAGACCTTCGGGTTTCTCGTGGGCGTGTTCGCCGCCCACTCCGAATTGGGGATCGAGCAAATCGATAAACAGACTCTTGCGGGCGGGCGTCACCGACGATGGCAGCTCGGTCTTCGGCAGCGACTCGATTTGGGTCACGTCCGAGGCGTCGCGGGTATCGATCAAGAAGATCTTCTTCGTCTTGGCTTCGCGGCCTGCTTTGCTATCACGCTCTAGCACAAGAAAGCGATCTTCGTCGACGGCCAGAATTTCGCTCGTTCCGCTGGCAAGGTTGTCGAGTTGGTAAACGATCTCGCGGATGCAATTGTGATTGCCGTCAAAGACAACGCAGCGGCAGTTCAGGCCGATGCAATATCCGTTTTCGATGACGGCATCTTGGATCAACGGGCTTTGCGGAAGGGCAATCATGCGGCTGCCGCTCGGAGTGACAGCGATGCCTTCCAAACCACGATTGCTATAAACCCCTTTGGTGAAGATGCCATCGTCCGCAGCACGCAACCGGAATTTGTCGGGCACGGTGAATTCGTTCGAGATCCGGCCCGACTGATCCACCACGACGATGTGAGGTCCATACTCGTCACTGATCAATAGCGAACTATCGGGCAGCAGACGGACGCTCTCGGGGTCAAACGCGGTCCAAGTTGGATGAGGCGTTGCGGAGTTCAAGCACTTTTCGTGAGCTTCGTTTGAACCGACCAGCGGCTCGCCCGTCGGCGTGCTTAGCATTCGCGTTGTCTTCAGTTCAAACGCAATCTTCCCCGTCGATTGATCCAGGATCAGATCGGCTTCGTGATAGCGGCAGTGATAATTGACTTGGCCATCGCCAGCCCCACGATCGGCAAGCAACAAAAATCGGTTGCCAGTGCCGCTGTATTCGATTCCCGACAGCCCGCCGAATTGATCCGATGGCGATCCGTCTTCGAGTGGTTTGGCGTCACCGCTCGCATCGCTTCGATTGCCATCGATCGCGACTTTGCCGACCAATTCGATTTGAGGCGTCGCGGCGTGGACGATAGCACTGCCAAAACAGAGTGCCATAACTCCGATGCTGAAAATCGATCGAACCAGAACCATGTTACGGGCCATTGTTTTTTACCAGCAAGAAATAGCAGAGGGCCGCGTTGAATCGACAATCGTTCAATGCTTGCGCAGGAAGAAAAAGCCAAACCTGCAATCCATAAATCGATCAGGATTATGTAAATCCTTGGCGAAATTCAGATGTTGGAAGTGTGAAGATTGCGCGAAGGTGTGGCAGTGTGCTGGCTCACTCGAAGACGCTCAAAATGCTGCCGCAAAGCGTCTTGTCGCTAGCGGGGTGGCTTTGCTAGCCGAACGGCGCAAGGCCCAATGCCATCTACTTTCGTAGTAAGACTCGCCAGAGTTCCTGGTGTTTCACCAGCAAAGAGGGGAATTCTGGCGAATCCCACTACTTGAGCATCTCCAGTGGTTGCCAAAGTAGATCGCATTGGGCGCGGGGCCGCCCGGTTGCGGCGATCAATGCGTTGTCCCAAACCGCCAACGCGATTTTACCGAATGATTTCTGCCTACGTGCTTTTACGCGAATTCGCCGTTGCGAGTCAGGACGAGGTTGTCGCGGTGGATCACGTTCTCGTAAGGACAATGGCCAATCAGTTCGCCAATCTGGTCGCTCGGTTTGCCCAGGATCTTTTCGAGTTCACTCGAACGGTAGTTGCACAACCCACGAGCGATTTCGTTGCCTTGGGGATCGTGCAGCGCCACGACGGCGCCGCGTTTGAACGTTCCCTTGACGGATTTGACGCCCACGGGCAACAAACTCTTGCCGTTTTCCCACACCGCTTTGGCCGCCCCGGCGTCCAAATGCAGGACCCCTTCGACCTTGGCCGATCCGCCGATCCAACGTCGGCGTCCCTTGATCGTTTTTTCGGTTGGCAAAAAGAGCGTCCCCACGTCTTCGCAGGCAAAAATTTTGTCTAGCACCGCGTCATCGTGCCCTGGGGCGATGATGGCGGTGTGGCCATGCGAGGCGGCGATCTTGGCGGCTTCCAATTTACTCGTCATTCCTCCTTTGCTGACGTGGCTCACTTTGTCTTTGGCCAGACTGAGGATCGATTCGTCGATGCGGGGAACTAATTCGATCCGCTTGCTGCTGGGGTCGTTAGGGGGCCCGTCGTACAGTCCGTCGATATCCGACAGGATGATCAACAGGGTGTCGGTCAACAATCCGGCAACGCGAGCAGCCAAGCGGTCGTTGTCGCCAAACGTCGTGGTCAATTCACGCACCGCAACCGAGTCGTTTTCGTTGACCACCGCGATCGCGCCATATTCATGGATGCGGCTTAGCGCATTTCGAACATGCAGATAGGCGCTGCGGCGACGCAGGTCCGATGCGGTCAACAAAACTTGCGCCGCGTGGCGTCCCCTTGCCGCGATACTCGCCTCATACGCCTGGATCAGGTCGGTTTGCCCAATTGCGGCGACTGCCTGCAATTGGGATACGACCTTGGGCCGTGAGGAAAGACCGAGTTTTCCGACCCCGGCGCCGACCGCACCGCTACTGACCATGACGGTTTGTCGTCCGGTGTCGGCGATCCGGCAAAGCTGGGCCGAAAGTTTTTCGATACGATCACGATCAAGTTTTCCACTGGGGGTGGTGAGAACCCTCGTTCCCACCTTTACCACAACGCTGCGGGCGCGTTGAATCGCAAATTTTCGGTGCGCTAAATACTCGTTTTCAGCTTGGTTCATCGGAAAAACGATTCCTTGATGACTTTTAAATGGGCAGCCGATGCGAGGCTGCGGAGGTTTCGGAAATAGAGGTTGCAGTCCTGCATCCAGTCAATTTGGACTGCATCTTGCTTGTAAATTTCAAAAGCGGATGCCGATTGGGTTGCCGTTTCCACTAGGAAATAGCAGGCTCGCGGCACTACAAGAAGATTGAATTGTGTTGGGGAATCGACGACCTTGGAAGCCCAGCGTACATTTCATGTAGACTTGATGAAGCTGCATTGATCTAAAATCGGTGCTTCTTCGCTGAACCATCCGCCTCTTCATCTACCTCAGAACGAAGCATCTGATATGAGCGAATTACATCACGAGTGTGGTGTTGCTGCCATTTACCACCTGTCGGGACGCGGTCGAAGCCCGCTGTGTACCTCCGATGGGCCACGCCACATTTCGCGGTTATTGCCTCGAATGTTGTTGGATATCCAAAATCGTGGCCAACTTGCCGCCGGCATGACGACATTCGATCCCGCCCGTCCTTCGATTCTGAGGACTCGCAAAGACGTCGGGACGGTAACCGAGGTTTTTCGGCTGAATCATCGAGCCAAATCCGAATCGTTGATGAAGCACTTGGCGGGCCGCGCCGCGATCGGGCACGTCCGCTACGCCACGTGTGGCCAAGACGACCGCAGCTACGCCCAGCCGTTCGAGCGAAAACACATTCATAAACGGAAATGGTTCAGTTTCTGCTTCAACGGCCAATTGGCCAATTACGGCCTGCTGAAAGAACGCTTGCTGGCCGATGGCGATCACCATCTGTCACTCGATACCGACACCGAAATCATCTTGCACGAGTTCGGTCGGCTATTGAGCCAGAGCACCGATCGGATGGATTGGATCGATGTGTTGCGCGAAGCCACCGCCGGTTTTGACGGTGCCTACAGTTTGGCGTTGTTGACCGCCGAAGGCGAAATGATCGTCGCGCGAGATCCATTGGGCGTCAAACCGATGTGTTACGCCAACGAAGGCCCGTTGTTTGCCGCGGCCAGCGAAAGTGTGGCGCTGTTGAACCTCGGATTCTCCGATGACCAAATCAAATCCTTGGCTCCCGGGCATGCGATCATCGTCCATCCCGAAACCGGATTCCGTATCGAGCGTTTTGCCGAAGAAAAATCGCCCGCTCACTGCTTCTTTGAATGGATCTATTTTGCCAACGTTGCTAGCACGTTGGATGATCGAAGCGTCTATCTCAGTCGTACCCATCTTGGCGAAGAACTCGCTCGTGCCGAACGCGCCCTCGGCCGTGTCCCACTGGATTGCGAAAACACGATCATCGTGCCGGTACCGGACACCAGCAAAGCCGCAGCCGATGCGATGGCATTTGAATTGTCGATTCCATGCCGCGAAGGTTTGATTCGCAATCGCTACGCCGGCCGAACTTTTATCGAAGGCGGCGGAGCGCGAAAGGCCAAGGCGGCAGCGAAGTACACGCCGCTTCGCGAAGTGCTCGAAGGCAAAACGGTGATTTTGGTCGAAGATTCGATCGTCCGCAGTACCACGATGAACGTCTTGTTGGACCGGATTCGCGAGGTTGGCGGCGCCAAAGAAATCCACGTCCGTGTCGCCTGCCCGCCGATCGTCGCACCCTGCTTTTACGGGATCGACATGAGTACGATCGATCAGTTGATCGCACCGAAATACTTTGGCATCAATGGCGAATTGACCGACGAATCTCAGCAGCGATTGGCGGACGATCTTGGCGCCGACTCGCTGCGTTACCTGCCCGTCGATGCGATCGCTCGCGCGATTGGGTTGCCCGAAGACAAGTTGTGTCGCGCCTGTGTGACCGGCAATTATCCGACTGACTGTGGTCAACACCTCTACCAAATCGCCTTGGACAACCGCGGCAGCAACATCGATAGCAAGCGAACCTACGAACAACTCGCCGCAGCGCTACAGCAGAGCTAGTCTGTTGAGCGGCTTTTAAGCTATTTGAAGTGAAACGTTTAGCGTGCTTCACCTCCCCGAAACTTGTTTTGGGGAGGCCAGAACGAGCGGAGCAAGTTCTGGGTGGGGGCTTCGGAGTGTTAGAAATGACAACGTGCAAGTTCAGCGTTACCAAG
>NZ_ANOG01000542.1 GCF_000346295.1 Rhodopirellula maiorica SM1
GTTTAAGCTCGGCGGCGTCATCGGCGCTGTATCGCTCGATGCACCGAACGTGTTGCCTATCCCAGACGGCGACCCAACAGGAACGGGTTGACCGATCGGGACAGGTTGCCCGATCGGAGTAGGTTGATAAACGTTGGATTGGTTTGCACCCAAACTGCTGTAGGGGGATCGTTGCAGTTGATCCAAATAGGACGTACATCCCTGTTGGGTTGTGACCGTCGTGCCCGAAACCGGGTCAACCGAGGTCACCGGGCGATAGTAGGTGACGGGAGCACGGTAGTACGACGAGCGATAGTTTGTGCCGAACAAAGCGCCAAAGAAACGTCCGAGCCCTCCCACACGAGGTTGCTCGGGGACGACAAACGGTGGCGCGACTTGCGTCGCCGGGATCGCAGTGGATGGAGTCGCGTAGGCTGCCGAATACGATGACGAAGGCGTCGATTGCATCGGATAAGCATTGTTTCCGCCGAAAAACGATGACGTCGGAGCGTTGCCACGAAGCGATCGCGCAAGCGGTACGCCGCCCGCCGGAATTGGAATCGACGACGTTGGAGGATAAGCTGATGCGATCGGCGCCGAGGTTCCGCTCATTGGCAGACTATACGATGTTTGCGCCGTCGCTTGACCCGTGACCGGAGCTCCGGTGTAAACCGACGGATTGTTTAGCGTATAAGCAGGCCGCTGAGCTTGGTAAACACCGCTGATCTGATAGCGAGGCGTCGTCGGTTGGACGAGCGGAGTCGCTCCGTACGCCGAACTGTAAAGGGCGCTGCTTGGGTAGGCTGCGGTATAAGGCGACGCAGCCGCATAGCCTGCCGAGTAGCCCACTGGCACGGGGGCGTAGTTCGCGCTGTAAGGATAGGCAGCCGCATACGGCGTATAACCTGCGGCGTATGCTGTCGGCCGTCCGAAAAGCCAATCGGTTAGGCAGCAAGCAGATGCATCCGCTGTCGCAAAGCTAACAGCAGCAAATGTGATTAATGCGGCAAGGCGTCGTCGTTTCGACATCCAGATTACCCGTGCGTGAGAAACGTGTTCGCTCGCATAAACCCAAGTTTGCGCGAGACTACATGAGCAAGTGGACGTCCGAAGCCGCGTTGGGTCAACGATTCTTGAATCAACTTCCTTTGATTGGTAAACGTTTCCGGTCAGCTGGTAACGATTGAAACGGTCACGGCAAATTTATTGCCCCCCATCGATCGCTTTCCCGACACCTAGCGTCCACCGCAGCATGTGACGCGAACCCGCGATATTGACGCTGCAGCGGGCGAGTCGTGGGGGTCGTGTCGTGCCCCCGATCCCTTTCCTCACCGAGGTAGAGCGAGCCGTCAACTTCACTCCAGGACATCTTGGCAAGATCGACCTTGAACTCTGGCTGCAGCTCATTCCAAGGAAACGCCAAACCGGTTCGCAGGCCTGTTGAACATGACTCTGCCAAGCTGACACGACAACGCTGCCACGTCTTCATCGAAAATGTAATTTGGGGATTCGTAAGTCCTTCTCGTGAAACGACTTGCGGATGTTTTTCTGGGCGTGGCACACGGGTTGCTCTCCAGAGGAGCCAACCGGCTGGCTGCTGCCACCGTTGCAGACTTACGTTCATCCGCAAGGATTGGGCGGGGCGTTGATCCCCAGTGGCGAAACGCCCCACCGTTCTCCTTCGCGGCAGAAACTCATTTTCGATCCCATCCCTTACTTTGTTGTTGTTTGGCTCTCATGTCCCGCTATGGGGGGTGAGCCTGAGCGGCAGCATTCATTAGACGAAACCACAGGAGAAAAACGTCGTGGCAAAGCAAATCGTTTTCGACGACGATGCACGCGGGCCATTGTTGGCCGGTGTCAGCAAATTGGCGCGAGCCGTCCGCAGCACCTTGGGACCTCGCGGTCGCAATGCCGTGTTGGACAAAGGCTGGGGCTCACCTAAAGTCACCAAAGACGGTGTGACGGTTGCTGAAGACATCGAATTAGACGATCCGTTTGAGAACCTTGGGGCTCAACTCGTCAAAGAAGCCGCTAGCAAGACCAATGACGTCGCTGGTGACGGTACGACCACGGCAACCGTGTTGGCGGAAGCCATCTTCCGTGAAGGCTTGAAGATGGTCGCTATGGGCGCCGACCCAATGGCCCTTTCCCGCGGTATCGCCAAAGGCGTGGATGCGGTTGTGGCTCAAGTTGGAAAATTGGCCAAGCCGATCGACGAGAAGAGCAAGAGCGACATCAAGCAAGTCGCAACGATCGCAGGCAACAATGACCCCGAGATCGGTAACGTCCTTGCCGACGCGTTCACCAAGGTGGGCAAGAACGGTGTGATCACGGTCGAGGAAGGCCGTACGAACGAAACCACTGTCGACGTTGTCGAAGGGATGCAGTTCGATCGCGGGTTCCTGTCGCCTCATTTCGTCACCAACCAAGACGAAGTTTCGGTGGAACTCGAAGACTGCTACGTCCTGCTCTTCGAAGAGAAGATCAGTGCGAACAAGAAGATGATTCCATTGTTGGAAGCGGTCAGCAAATCGAAGAAACCTTTGTTGATCATCGCCGAAGACGTCGAAGGCGAAGCTCTGGCCACTTTGGTTGTCAACAAGATGCGTGGCATCTTGACCGTTTGTGCTGTGAAAGCACCCGGTTATGGCGATCGCCGCAAAGCGATCCTCGGCGACATCGCTGTGTTGACCGGCGGAAAGGCGATCTTCAAAGACCTCGGTATCGATCTGGAAAGCGTCAAACTGAGCGACCTGGGCCGTGCCAAGAAGATTCGCATCACCAGCGAAGCGACCACCATGGTCGGCGGTGCTGGCAAGAAAGCGGATATCGACGGTCGTGTCGAGCAAATTCGCCGCGAAATCAGCAACACCGACAGCGATTACGATCGCGAGAAGTTGCAAGAGCGTTTGGCGAAGCTCGCCGGTGGTGTGGCTCAGATCAGCGTCGGTGCTGCCACCGAAACTGAAATGAAAGAACGCAAAGCACTTCTGGACGACGCTCGTGCGGCAACTCAAGCCGCGCTCGAAGAAGGCATCGTTCCCGGTGGTGGAACCGCGCTGCTTCGCTGCCGTAGCGTTGTGGAAAAATTGGAAAAGGAAACCGAAGGCGATCAAAAGTTGGGTGTGCGAATCATCCGCAACATCCTGGATCAGCCTTTGCGTGCGATCGCCAACAACGCCGGACTTGATGGCGCCGTGGTGGTCAATCGCGTGTTGCAGATGAAGGGCAAACATGACGGATACGATGCGAACGCCGAGAACTATTGTGATCTCGTCGCCGCGGGAATCGTCGACCCTGCCAAAGTGGTTCGCACCTCGCTAACCAATGCGGCAAGTGTTGCATCGCTGTTGTTGACCACCGAATCGTTGGTCACCGAAATCCCGGTCGAAGAGGATGAAGCAGCGGGCGGCGACCATGGTCATGACCACGGAATGGGTGGCATGGGCGGAATGGGCGGCGGCATGCCAGGCATGGGTGGCATGGGCGGCATGGGTGGAATGGGCGGCATGATGTAATGCATCGGCCTCGCATCAAGATTGGGGTCGCGACCGGACGCTTCGGCTTTCGGCTGCGATCCCGCAGGCGAGGCACGCTTTTTTCCGACTCAGACCCTTTGGGGTTCTGTCCTCCGTTTGAACAAAACCTTTTAAACACAACTTTCAATACAGAAGCGAAAATACTATGGCAAACATGAACCTACGTCCGTTGGATGACCGCATTGTTGTTGAGCCCGTTGAAGCCGAAGAAACCACCGCTGGCGGTATCGTGCTTCCCGATTCGGCTCGCGAAAAACCACAGCGTGGCACAGTCGTCGCCGTTGGCCCAGGCAAGATGTTGGACAGCGGAAACCGTGGCGAGCTAAGCGTCACCGTTGGCGACGTCGTGATCTACGGCAAGTACGGCGGAAGCAACATCGAAGTCGATGGCCGCGAAATGAAGATCCTTCGCGAAAGCGACATCTTGGCAAAAGTTCTGTAGTGAACGGCACTTTTGGTTTTTCGCAGCAAGCTCACGCAGGTGGGCTCGGCTGCGATGGACGAAACGTCTCAGCGGTGTGTGCGTCACTGCCGCTGATTGCAACAAAACGAACAACAGCAATTTTATTACAGGAATTCACTCGTGGCAAAACAACTGCTATTTGACGACCACGCGCGAGCTCGCATGTTGGCGGGCGTCGACAAGTTGGCCAATGCGGTCGCCGTGACGATGGGCCCCACCGGTCGCAACGTCATGATCGAAAAGTCCTTCGGCGGACCGACCGTAACGAAAGACGGTGTCACCGTCGCTAAAGAAATCGAACTCGAAGATCGCTTCGAGAACATGGGTGCCAAACTGGTGATCGAGGTCGCACAAAAGACCAGCGATCTGGCCGGTGATGGTACTACCACCGCAACCGTGTTGGCACGAGCGATCTTCAAAGAAGGTCTGCGTAACATCGTCGCCGGCAGCAATCCAGCGGCCATTCGCCGTGGGATCGACCGCGCTGTACAAGCCGCTACCGACAAATTGCTCGAGATGGGCCAACCCGTCAAAAACAAAGAGCAAATCGCGAACGTTGGTGCGATCAGTGCGAACAACGACAAAGTCATCGGCAACTTGTTGGCCGACGCTTTGGAACGAGTCGGTAAGGATGGCGTGATCACGGTCGAAGAAGGCAAGAGCCGAGCGACCGAAGTGAATTACGTTGACGGCATGCAGTTCGACAAGGGCTACATCTCGCCTTACTTCATCAACGATCCAGGCACGATGGAAGCGAGCCTCGAGAACGCTTTGATCCTGCTGTATGAGAAGAAGATCAGCAACATCCGCGATCTTGTTCCATTGTTGGAAAAAGCGGCACAAACCGGTCAACCTTTGTTGATCATCGCCGAAGATGTCGATGCGGAAGCATTGACGTTGTTGGTCGTCAACAAGTTGCGTGGCACGCTGAACGTGTGTGCCGTCAAGGCTCCTGGTTTTGGCGACCGTCGCAAGGCAATGCTGGGCGATATCGCAACCCTGACCGGCGGCACATTGATCAGCGAAGACTTGGGCATCCAGCTCGAAAATGTCACGCTCGAGCAACTCGGTCGTGCCAAGAAGGTCACCGTTGACAAGAGCAACACGACGATCGTCGAAGGCAGCGGAAACCGCGAAGACATCGACAAACGTGTTTCTCAGATCCGTGCTCAAATCGAACAAACCGATAGCGAGTACGACAAGGAGAAATTCCAAGAGCGTTTGGCGAAATTGGCTGGTGGCGTTGCTGTGATCAGCGTGGGCGCCGAAACCGAAGCCGAAATGAAGCAAACCAAGGCTCGCTTGGAAGACGCACTGCATGCGACCCGTGCGGCTGTCGAAGAAGGCATTCTTCCCGGTGGTGGCGTGGCACTTGTGCGTTGCTACGAAGCGGTCGAAGCGGCTCAGAAGAAAGCCCGTGGCGACGAAAAGATCGGCGTTGGTATCGTCTTAAATGCATTGGATGCTCCGATGCGTCAAATTGCCGACAATGGTGGAATCGATGGCAGCGTTGTCGTCGACGAAGTTCGTCAAAAGGGTGACACGATCGGTTACGACGCCAACACCGGCGAGTACTGTGACATGCTCAAGGCTGGTGTGATCGACCCTGTGAAGGTCGCTCGCACTGCGTTGGCAAACGCCGGCAGCATCGCGGGTTTGATGTTGACGACCGAAGCCTTGGTCACCAATTTCGAAGCCGAAGATAAGGACAAACGTCAAGTCGAAGGCGTCGTGTCGTAAAGCGAGGAGGATCTCCTCGGATTACGACTAGTTAAGTGTGATTCGATAGTGATGTGCGGTACCCCGCCTTTTGTCAAAGAGGTGGCCGCACGGGTTGTCGATGCACGATGATTGATAAGAATCGAATCGGGTCGTCGCCAATGGGGCGGACGGCCTGATTTGATATCAGGGCCGGATGGATTCTGGTCCCGAATACAGCGGCAGTCGCTGTGTTAGCTCGTCTGATTTTTTGCTCTGGATAATGTTGCCGTTGTTATGGCTGAAAAACGCGATTATTACGCCGTCCTCGGGGTGGCTCGCACTGCGACGAAACAGGAACTCGATCGTGCTTATCGCAAGCTGGCGATCAAGTACCATCCCGACAGTAATAAAAACGACGAGAATGCTGTCGAGATGTTCAAAGAGGCATCCGAGGCCTACGAAATTCTGAGCGACCAGGCAAAACGTGAGCGGTATGATCGCTATGGACACGCCGGTGTTGACGGTATGGCCCATCAATCGCACGACGTCGAAGACATCTTCGAAGCGTTCGGCGATCTGTTTGGCGGCGGGATGTTTGGCGATTTGTTTGGGTCACGTGGCGGCGGTGGCGGACGGCGGCGATCGCGTCGCGGTGCCGATATTCGCTGTAATGTGACACTGACACTCGAAGAAGCCGCTCGCGGCGTTAGAAAAGATATCTCGTTTCGGCGACGTGTACGCTGCGTAACTTGTGAGGGCAGCGGAGCCGCGCCGGGCAGCAAACCCGAAGCCTGTGCCACCTGTGGTGGACGCGGCCAAGTGATTCAATCCGCGGGCATTTTGCGAGTGCAGACCGCATGTCCACACTGTCATGGTACGGGCCAGCAGATCAGCCAACCTTGTGCCGATTGCCGGGGCGCTGGGCTGCAAAACGAAAAAGCGGAATTGACCGTTGAAATTCCTGCGGGAGTTGATGACGGGATGCGAGTTCGCTTGCAAGGCGAAGGCGAAGCCAGTCCTGATGGTGGACCTCCCGGGGACTGCTATTGTTTCATTTCCGTGTTGCCGCACGCGTTGTTCAAACGCGACGGCGTTCACTTGATACTGCAGCTGCCGATCTCGTATACGCAAGCCGCGTTGGGAGCCGAGATTGAAGTTCCTACTCTGGATGGTCCCGAGTCGCTTCGTGTCGATGCAGGCACCCAGAACGGCGACGTCTTTACGCTTCGCGGCAAAGGAATCTTGGATCCGCGCGGCGGACGTGCTGGCGACCTGTTGATCCAAGTGATGATCGAAGTACCGAAAAAACTCTCCGGCGAGCAAGAAAAACTGCTTCGCGAATTAGCGGAACTTGAACATGAAACGGTATTGCCTCATCGCAAATCGTTTCTGGAAAAGCTCCGAACGTTTTTTGACCCCGATGCACAACCTCAAGAAACTTGAATCGAAATATGAACCAAGAAGAAAACAAATCCCAGGAAGAGATTGACGCAATGGATGCCGTGCACGAAGACGAAGGGTCGCAGGACGAAGGCATGCAAGACGATGACGCTGGCATTGAAAGTCGCGATGAAGAAATGGAGCGATTGCGAGCTTCGTCTGAATCCGCTGAAAAACGCGTCTTGCAGGCTCAAGCCGAAGCCGAGAATTTTCGCAAACGGATGCGTCGTGATTTCGAGGACCAATTGCGCTATGCAGCGGTCCCGCTGGTGAACGATTTGCTGCAAGTTCGCGACAACTTGCATCGAGCGATCGAAGCCGCAGGATCGACTAGCGAATCCGATGGGCTCCGCGAAGGGGTTGCGATGGTCGCAAAACAGCTCGACGACACGCTCGCGAAATATCAAATTCGTGAAATCCCCGCCGCAGGTGAATTGTTCGATCCGAACTACCACGAAGCCATCTCGCAAATCCCCAGCGACGAACACGCCGCAGGGACCGTGGCTCATGTTGCCGTCACTGGATTCCAGATGCACGATCGAGTGATTCGCCCCAGCCAAGTCATTGTCAGCACGGGACCTGCGAGTGATACGCCCGCGAACTAAGATCGCGGAAACGAGATTCGCCCCTTGCAGTTGAACGTTCCTAACCTGGTCCATCTTTGAAGGCAACATTTTATGCCAACCTATGATTATGAGTGCGACGCCTGCGGCCACACCATGGAGCTCTTTCAAGGGATCAATGATCCCGTTGAAAAGAAATGTCCTGAGTGCAAAAAGAAGAAACTGAAGCGTTTGTTCGGTGCGGGGGCAGCGATTGTGTTCAAGGGCAGCGGGTTCTATCAAACCGATTACCGCAGCGAAGGATACAAGAAAGCCGCCAAAGCGGATAAATCGTCGACAAGCAGTTCGAGCAAAGGCGATTCAAAAGCTTCGAAAAGCGAGTCCAAGCCTAGCAAAGCCGCGAAGCCCAAAAGCGACTCCTAACGATGCCGCACGTCCACTCGCCGCTACGATTGACTGCGGAACGCAGTGCACTGTGGGTTATTGATCTGCAGGAAAAGCTGGTACCCGTCGTCCCTTCGGGGGACGCTGTGGTCGAGCAAACGATGCGATTGATCGAAGCGGCGAAATGTTTGGACGTGCCGCACGCCGCCACGGTTCAGTATCCCGAGCGGCTAGGCGGATTGGTTCATCCGCTGGGCGATGTCTTTGCGTCGCCCGAAGCCAAGCGAGCCTTTAGTGCCACGGTTTGCCGTGACGCACTTGAGACGTGGGCCAACCAATCCCGCGATCAGATTGTGATCACAGGGATCGAAACGCACGTGTGTGTTTTGCAAACAGTATTGGATCTGATCGCCGAAGGGTTCCGCCCGTTTGTGGTTGCCGAGGCGGTTGCCGCACGTCACGGTCGCGATCATGAAATCGCGATCGAGCGGATGCAGATGGCCGGAGCAACGATCACCACAGTGGAATCGGTGCTATTTGAATGGGTGGGGACTTCGCTGCACCCTCAGTTCAAGACGATCAGTCAGCTGGTCAAAAAACGACGTTAGTTCGCATCGTGTCGGTGAAACCGATACGATGGATGAAAATCGTGCGGCACGTCGAAGGCATTTTCTGTGGATGAAGCTGAACAACCTATTCCGCGGCGAATTAATTTTCGCAAACGGTTCTATCATCCGTTTCAGCGTCGTACGCGAGTTGGTTCGGTTCCCGGAAAGCTGCGATCGAGCAAGAATGCGGTTCCCACCCACGTGGAACGAATCGTTTTCGATCAAACCACGTTGCAAGTAGATGATTCTGTAGAGACGTCTTCGCTGTCGGACGTCACCACAGGTACCCAGTGGATCAACGTCGTCGGGCTGGCGGATCACAAAACGATCGAAGCGATCGGCGAGTGTTTTGAGATTCACCCGCTGCTGCTTGAAGACATCATTCACACGCACCAGCGACCCAAGGTCGATACGATCAAAGGCCGCGTTGTGGTCATTCTGAGGATGACGGACCAGCAGATTCCACTTCACTTAGAGCAGGTCTCGCTGGTGCTCAGCGGCAATACGTTGATCTCGTTCCAAGAACGACCAGGCGATTCGTTTGAACCAGTGCGAAAACGGATTCGACAATCACTCGGACGAGTTCGTGACCAACCGGCTGACTATCTGATGTATTGCTTGATCGACGCGCTGCTTGACGCGTATTTTCCACTATTGGAACAGTACGGTCAGATGCTGGAAAAACTCGAAGATGAAGTTACCGATTCGCCTGGCCCGCAAGAGCAGACGCAGATTCGCGATGTAAAACGCGAGCTCGCTTACCTGCGAAAAACGGCTTACGGGCATCGCGAGACGCTGCAGCGATTGATCCAAGAATCGGAGGGGCGGTTTAGCGAGGACACGCGGCTCTTTCTTCGCGATTGCTTAGATCATGCCAGCCATCTGTTGGACGTGACCGAGTCGTTTCGCGAAGTCGTCACCGATTTACGAGATCTCTATTTCACCAGTCTTAGCCAACGCACCAATGACGTGATGCGATTGCTGACCTTGATCTCAACGATCTTCATTCCGATGTCGTTTGTCGCGGGGGTCTACGGGATGAACTTCGATAGCAGTCGGTCACGCTGGAACATGCCCGAAACACGTTGGGAATGGGGCTATCCGATGGCGCTGATGCTGATGATCGGCATGGCAACGGGGATGTTGTGGGTGTTTTATCGTCGCGGCTGGTTGCGACGTTGAATCTCGATGGCGAGATGCCGTTTGCCATCGCACGATGCCATCTACATTGGCACTAAACGGGTGGCGTTTGTAGCGGTGCGGCGCAAGCCGCCCGGTCTAAACCGAACGTTTTTACTCGCCGCAACCAGACGGGCGCCGCGCCCAATGCCATCTACTTTGGTAGTGGGACTCGCCAGAGTTCCTGGTGTTTCAACAACAAAGATGGGAATTCTGGCGAATCCCACTACTTGAGCATCCCCCAATGGTTGCCAAAGTAGATGGCATTGGGCTCGCGTCGTACCGCTACCAAAGTCGATGGCACTACCGAGTTCGACCTACAGCGAATCCAAAAACCAACTGACGCGTTTGCTGAATTCGTACGGATCCATTCCGATCACCTCTTGGAAATCTGCGCGTCGTTCGTCTCGTTCGTAGACGACAAAGGGGCGACGCATTGCGGTGTGCTTAAGGATTGCAGCGAATTCACGCTGCTGTCGTTCGGCCAGATAGAACATCATCGCCCATGCGACCGAGTAGGCTTCCACCACTTGATCTTCGTTGGTAAACATTTCGTCACCGCTGACTAAGTTCACGACGGCTTGGACAAACTCGGGATTGTTTTTCCTGGATAGGATTTCTTCAAGACACGCAAACTGTCTTCGTTGGCCCGTTGGCGTCGTAGCGATGCCGTGGTCGATGTAGTCACCGCCGCGGGTTCGAACAGTTGTCCAATCCCTTCGGTAATCCATTTTGGGGTGTCATTCAAACGACTGTGGACGCCGGTGTTGAATGCCGATTGATGCGCTGCTTCGTGACGCACGGTCGCGATGATCGAAGCAAGATGTCCGCCGTCATGCGTCATCACCCGATTACTATTGTTGGAATAGATGCCGGCAACGCGGGAAACATCGATTTTTTGTTTTTTGAATTCGTCATACATCGCACCGCGATCAGGAAACACGATGGCGACCATGGGGAATCGACCTTGGCGAACATGAACTCCTCGTTTGCTCATGTAGGAGACAAAGCCGCGGTGCGATTGCTCGAAGAGTTTTGCCCAGCGGTCGCCACGTCCTAGCGGCTGGACGACCAGAAAGTTTTGGGTTGCGACGACCTCAAAGTCCTTACCAAATTCGGCTCGCAATTGATTGCGAAGCTCGGGTGCCGAGAGCGGTTCGTATTGGCCTTCGAGCGATTTGAATTTCGTTTCGGGTTGTAGCGGGTCGATCGAATGCAGCCATCCATCGCGGCCCATGACGACGATCTCTCGCGCAAGCGAAACCAGTGGAATGCCTCGCTGAAGACGTCCTGCCTCCGAAAATTCAATCAATCCGCTGACTTGACCGGTTGCCGCACCACAGCCGAATGCCGATAGCAGCGAGAGTAACGCAAAGGTTAGTACGCGGGTTGGCGAGGAAGCCATCAATTCAATCCTGTCGGTGCACTGAGGGTGAGCGAGCAGTGCAAAGGTAGGTTAGAATCGAGGCGTTGCCCACAATCGTGTTGGGGGATGCAGAAGCTTCGTTAATTCAACGGTAACGAAAATGATGATCAAAACAATCGTAAGGGTTCTTCGGCGTGGCGGTCTGGGGGTGGTGCTGGCCTTTTCGGTCTCATTAGGGGGGCAGTGCCAAGAAACGGCGGATGATCTGAAGTCCGATGTGCTCGAGTGGGTCGACGAACTTGATGCCTCGAGTTTGGCGAAGCGTCAAGCCGCTGAGAACGCGTTGATCCAGGCCGGGCCGGACGTGCTGCAGTATCTGCCCGAAAACAAGACAGGGATGTCGATCGAAGCATCCGAGCGGCTGACGCGTGTTCGCAAAGCGTTGTTTTCGCTACGCACCCAAAACGAGGTCGAATCGCTGGGTATTTCCATCCGCTTGGGGGACGCTGAAACTGTCGGCGAAGCGTTTGAGGCGATTAGCCGCGACAGCGGAATTGAATTTGAATTTGACGGGGACGAGTCGACGCCGATCCAATCGGTGGCAACGCCGCTACCGTTTTGGCATGCTGTCGATTTGGTGCTCGATCAAGCCAATCTCGACATCAACTTTTACGGCGGCGACCGCGAGACGCTGCAAATCGTCCGCCGCGAGCCTGACCGGCCATCACGCGTCGATTCAGCTGCCTACACCGGCGTTTATCGGATCGAACCGACGTCGGTAAATTCACGCCGTGTGCTGAATCGTCCGAAACTCAGTGCGCTGAACATCAGTATGGAAATTAGCTGGGAACCCAGAACCACGCCGATCGGGTTGACCATTCCGATCGCTCAACTGCGAGGCGAACTCGATGACGGCGCGAAGCTAAAGCCTCAAGAGACCGGCGAGACCATCGACATTGCCACCAATAGTGAAATTGCCTTCAGCGAATTCTATTTGCCGATGCAGTTGCCTGCGGGCCAGCCACAAAAAATCGAATCCATCTCGGGCGTCATCAAAGCAATCTTGCCTGGTAAACGTCAAACGTTCGAATTGCCTTTGTCCGAACCCGGTAAGGACGTCAAGCTCGATGCCATGCAAGTGACGCTCGAGCAAGTGCGAAAGAACGGACCCATTCATGAAGTCCGAATCGGTGTCACACTGGATGATGCCGGACGTTCGCTGGAAAGTCATCGGCAGTGGATTTTCGAAAACAGTGCTTTTGTCAAACGCGCCGACGGTTCACGGGCGGATCATTTAGGTTACGAAGTCTATCGACAAACCGCGAATGGAGTGGGGATTGGCTATCTTTTTGATCTCGGCGATTCAGTAGGCGAATCGAAGCTGATTTACGAATCGCCGACCGCGGTGGTTTCCAACGAAGTCTCGTTTGTTTTGCAGGACATCATGCTGCCATGATTCGTTTTTCCAAAATTGCTTGGGTGTTTTTCCTCGCACTCATCGCGGTGACCTCGACCACCGTTGGCGAAGATCAATGGAAGCCCGAAGATCCATTTGCCGCGATCAATGGAGAACCCATTTTTCTTGGTGAGTTGAATTTGGTTCTCGTCGAGCGGTTTGGCGTGGACCAAGTCAATCAGCTGGACCTGCGTGTCAAGCAAGCGGCCGCAGCGTTGTTGGTCCGTCGCCATTTGGCGCTTCGTGCGCTCCATGAACAAGGTGGCGAGTCACTTGCGGCAATCGTCGATCGACAGCTGGAAGCGTTGGAGAGCGAATTGAAGCGACGCGGCAGCGACCTTGCTCGTTATGCCAAGGAGCGACTTTCCACCGAAAAGGCAGTGCGTGATGATCTGGATTTCAAGATTTCATGGAGCCAATATCTGAAAAGTCGATTGACCCAGGCCAATCTGGAACGCTTTTTTGAAAATCGCAAAACAAACTATGGCGGCGGTCGTTGGGAGGTGTCTCAGATATTCGTTTCAGTCGATCCATCCGATCAGGACGCGGTTCAAAGCGTCCGCGACAGCCTCGACGACTTGGTTCGCAACATTCGTAATTCCGGCGACATTGAACAAGCCTTTGCCGCAGCCGCCCGTGATCACAGCGACTCGGTTTCGGCGAGCGACGGTGGGATGATGGGGTGGGTTGAAAAGGATGGCGACTTGCCAACAAAGGTCATGCAAGCGGTGCGAGCAACGAAAGCGGGAGAAATCAGCGATCCGGTACAGAGTCCCTTGGGACTGCATGTCGTGCTGGTGCACCAGTTTGAGGAAAAGCCGATCACCTTCAGCGAACTGCGTGATGTCGCACAGGTGCGACGAGATGCTGCTAATGCACTGTTGGACTATCTAATTCAAACTCAACAGGATGCCCGAGTGAGTTGGTTGATCAAATCGCTCGAGCCACCAGCCACCGACGTGGCGTCGCCCGATGTCTCCGACGTCCAAAATTAGCTCTGTTGAAACTGCGGACGTCGGAGACGTCCGGCGACATTATTCGCCTCGGACCCGATCGATCTGTGAACCGTCCTCCTAACACCACCGGTGAGAACGCCGGTTTGATCGGACGCTGGTGGACGCGTGTGGAAGCTCGCGAAATCAAGTGCGTCGTGTGGGCATTTGCTTGGTTCTATTTTATCTTGCTTAGCTATTTCACGATTCGTCCGATACGCGAGACGATGGGAATCGAAGGGGGAACTGAAAAGCTGCCCCATTTGTTTCTGATCACATTTCTGGCCATGCTGGTCGCCGTTCCGATCTACTCCGCTGTGGTCGCTCGCTTGCCGCGTCGTTGGCTGGTGCGAGTGGTGTATCATTTTTTCGCAGGCTGTTTGTTGCTGTTTTGGAGCTTGTTGCAGGTCGAATCTGAACTGGTTCATGTTTGGACAGCTCGTGTCATCTTTATCTGGATCAATATTTTTGCCTTGTTTGCGACGAGCGTGTTTTGGAGTGTGCTGGCCGATCTATTTAGAAGCAATCAAGCGAAACGATTGTTTGGACTGATTGCGGCCGGAGGTACATTGGGCGCGATCACGGGATCGTTTTTAACGTCGATCTTGGCAACCCGGCTTTCGACCGACTCGCTATTGCTGATCCCTGCAGCACTGCTCGAGTTGGGATTGGCGTGTGCTTGGCGATTAGAGCTGAACTCGCATCACTTGCTTGACCCCGATGACGTGGACACATCGGTGGCGGCTCGATCGTTATCGGAAAAATCGACCGGTGGTGGGCTGTGGACCGGAATCACGCAGGTTTTCAGTTCAAGCTATCTGGCATCGATCTGTTTATTTCTGTTTTTGATCCAAGCGTTTGCAACCCAGTTGTATTTGCAGCAGGCCGATATCGTGAATCATGCGATTGAATTACGTGAGGCACGGACCGCGTTCTTTGCCAAGATCGACTTGGGGACTCAGCTGTTGACGTTATTGTTGCAAACCACCGTCGCCGGGGCGATACTTCGTCGACTCGGCATCAGCGTGGCGCTGTCGGTGTTGCCATTGATCTACATGTTCGGTTTCGCCGCACTGGCTAGCGCGCCGACACTGGGGGTGTTGATGGTGATCATGGTCTGCACTCGTGCCGGAGCTTATGGCATCACCGTGCCATCACGCGAAGTTTTGTTCACCGTGGTCAGTCGCGAGCAAAAGTACAAGTCAAAGAGCTTTATCGATACCGTGGTGCTCCGCGGCGGTGATGCACTGTCGAGTCAATTGTTCGGAGCACTGCAAAAATTTGGGGCAAGTTTAACAGCGATGAATTGGTATGCCGTTCCGCTGACCACGGTATGGCTGTTGATTGCATGGCGACTCGGTCGTAGCCAGGAACGGCGGGCTAAATCATAAGGACGCCGGCCGCAAAAGGTGCCGTGGATATCGTCGTTCCCAATCACCGTGGTCGGTCCATTGGCGTGGCAAAACGGGCGAAGGTTACCAAAAAATCAAAGCGGAAACTCTTCCGATGTTCCGATAATTTCGACATCCTTGTCGGCCTGGAAAATCTCGAGTAACTCTTCGTGTAGTTGGTGGGTCCACGGGGCGGTGTCGATGAAACGCATCTTCTTCCAGCTCCAATTCCGCAGCCCGCTGGTACCTTCAGTACACGCGAAGTCGGTTGGGCTTTGATCTTCGCCTTCGTCTTCTGTAGGGATCGCCGAATAGATACAGACGCCGAATTTGAAAGGGACTGCTTGATTTGGAGCCGATTTGATTTCGACCCACCAACCCCAATCTTCGCAGCACACAAATGGAGTGACGTAATCGCGATCAGCCAATTTGAGTTGCAAATATTCCGCTAACGCTTTGCCATAAATCCCATCGTTAACGAGTTCATGCTGTTCGCCCGGCAGAATCGGGAATTTGTTCGAACGGATATGGATGAATCGATTCATAGGGACCACAGCCCATACGGAAAGGCGAGTCGATGCAGCTTCGATTTGCAGAGACCATCTTGCCAGCCAACGCCGGCAAGATTGATTTAGAAAACTGGCAATGACAAGGAACAACCATCACCACAATCCAAGTAATGATAACACGACGGCCTGCTTGGGACAGAGCGTTTTAATTTCCATCGAACAAGTCAGCGGCGCAGTCGTTCGTGACGGACCGACGAGCGACCAAAACGAACGACCGCCCGTAACTTCACAAACGGCAATCACCCCGGGGCAACTGTCAACGCGGGGTGCCATTGACGCCGTTCCGCGACATTGTAGTCAGGTTAAATGATGACAATGAATCTTCGCCGTGGCGGCTCATTTTAGCCCTGGAGTTCGTGGACGGTGAGGCTGCGCCGCCATAACACCGCGATCGTCAGTGAAAATCGTGATGCGGCACATCGCTTGCATTGGCAGTGACGGTAACGAGTGGACCAAAAGGTCGCTCAAATTACCCAACAATTTTACCACCGTGATCACAGGTAGAATTGCACGCTATGTCACTCGAACGAATCATGATGAACTCTGCCACGCTTGCTGTAACACGTCCCGATGCGCTTCGTCTAAAAACGCTGCTTGATAGCGAGTTTGTGATCGCGATTGGAGGCGAACGCACTCATTTAAGCGAATTCAAGCAGCGGCTTGAACGTGCCACAGTGGTCGAGTCGCAAGACATGATGCCGGATGTGATCACGATGAACTCGACCATCCGGCTACTGGACTTGGATCTGAACGAGGTCGACACCTACACGCTCGTTTATCCTGAAGAAGCTTGTATCGCGGAGGGGAAGTTGTCGATTCTTTCGCCTCTTGGGACAATGATCTTCGGATGTCGTGTAGGCGAAAGTGTGACATGCCATGTTTTGGGCCACCAAAATCGGAAACGGGTTGAGAAGATCACCTTTCAACCTGAACGCATTGGTGCATTTAACTTGTAGCACCACACGGCTACGGCGAATGTTATTCTGATAATCCTTGGCGAGAACGCAGTCGGGCGATCATGGCGACGGTGGACGCCGCGAGTAAGAGCGTGCTAAAGACGAAGTAACCGATCACGAC
>NZ_ANOG01000543.1 GCF_000346295.1 Rhodopirellula maiorica SM1
GAAAGTAGATGGCATTGGGCTCGCGCCGCACCGCTACCAAAGTCGATAGCAATGACTGCGGGGTAGGGGGACGAAAATCGACGCAAACTAACCGCCGACAAAGCGGTCGTACAGCGTTCGCGCCCGACTGGCGTCTTCGGTGCCATCGATCACCGCACGGCCATCGGCGAACAGCGTCAGCCTGAGTTCGGCTTGATTCGACTGCGAAGGAATCGTCAAGCGAACGAAAAACGGATTGGACTGGACGTTGCCTTGGTCCTGCCATCGCTGGGCGACCTGTTTCAGCGCGATCTTGGTGGTCGTTGCCGGAGTGATCTGTACGGCATCGCGTCCGCAAATCTCCATCACCGCGCCTGATCGATCGTGATCGGCGTCCAGAAAATCGTATTTGTGCTGGGCACATGCGCGGCATGATTGACTCAGCGCGGGATCAAGCTGTAGGGCTCGAAACCGGTTTCGCCACAGATCGAACGACCAAACCTCGGTGTGGACCGCATCACGGTTACCGGACAGCCATTTGGTCGCCTCGAGACACTGCAGGCTGGCGATCATGTGGGTGGCGGCACCCAGCACTCCGGCGGTGTCACAGGTGGGGACCGATGCGGCTGGCGGCGGTTCGGGGATGAGGCAGCGGAAACAGGGGGATCCCCGACCATCAAACAAACAAACCTGGCCACTCGCTCCGATACATCCCCCATGGACCCAAGCGGTTTTTTGTTTCAGTGACCAATCGTTCAGCAGAAAGCGGATGGCAAAGTTGTCAGCGGCATCGATCACCAAATCGGATCCGTCCAACACGTCGGCGATGTTGGCGGCTGTGACATCGATCACGAGCGGTTCGATCTGGATCGAGCGGTTGATTTGAGCAATCCGCTCGCTTGCCGCTTGCACTTTGGCGCGGCCTTTTGCCGCATCGTCCTCATCAAACAACGCTTGCCGCTGCAGGTTCGTCCATTCAACCAGGTCTCGATCGACCAATCGCAACCGTCCCACTCCGGCTCGGGCTAGGATCTCGGCAGCCACGCTGCCGAGCGCTCCACAGCCCAGAATCGTCACGGCCGATTGTTCGATCCGCGATTGGCCCTCGGTACCGATCGGAGCATATTGGATTTGGCGAGCGTAGCGATTGTGATGGGTATCAGGCATCGTGGTTTCGTTGCTTCGAGAACATGCCAAGCTGACAAATTTCGGCAAGTGTGTAGGATGGTTGCTGGAAAAGCGTTGTAAATTCCGCTGTGATGCAGTTGAGCCCACAGTTGTGGGTCCCCCCGGTTTGCTGTGGCCCCATTGGTTGTAGCCCTGTTTGCTGTGGTTCGGCCATGGCGTCCCCCCCTCGAGCGTCACAGTCCCCCAAGCCCCAAAACCTCCACGATGCTCGCTATTCTTAGCAAGATTACCGTGACTTGTTTCTTCGCGAGCTACATCGTTGTGCTCGTTTTGGAACTACTCCGTCTGCTAGGCAAGATACCTGGCCGCGGCCTGCTCGTCATCGTGATGATGTCGCTGGGGCTGTTTGCTCACACCACATATTTGGTGCTGCGAACGATGGATGTCGTTGGCCGAGGCGACCGTGGGCTGATGGCAAGTTGGTCGGAATGGTCATTGTTGTTGGCGCTGGGGATGGCGATTTGCTTTTTGATTTTCTATTTACGGCGTCCCGATACGATCATCAGTTTTTACTTTTTGCCGGTGATCCTTGGTTTGATCGGATTGTCGGTGGCGGTACGACCGATGGCTCCGTTTTCGCGATCCGAGGCGGCAGAGGTGTGGTTGAGCATCCATGCATTTGCGATGGCCACCGGTGCCGGAGCGGTGTTGATTGGGTTTTTGGCCGGTGTGATGTACTTGGCTCAATCGTCTCGACTGAAACGAAAACGAGCCGGTTCGACGTTGCGATTGCCAACGCTCGAAACGCTCGCCCGACTGAACCGCCGCTGTTTGATCGTCAGCACCACAGCGGTCGCGATCGGCGTCGTCGCCGGCGTGGTGATGAATTTGAATCGTTGGGGACATGTCGGATGGACCGAGGGAGGGACCCTGCTCAGTTTTTCTACTTTTGGTATGGTTGATCGTGGCAACGTGTGTTGAGTTTTTCTATGCCCCGGCGAGCCAAGGTCGCAAGGCGATCTATTTGACGTTGGCCAGTCTTGGCTTTCTAGTGCTCGCCTTCTTTGGCGTGTTGACGTCGTCTCATGGCAGCGTCGAAACATCCGATGAAGCAGCGGGTGATGCGATCGTCATGATGGCACCAATGCCGTGTGCTGAGGTGCAGCGATCATGAAATTGCAAATGATTGGTTGCAGCCATCATGATGCCGCGGTCGAATTCCGCGAACGCATTTCGTTTACCGCCGACCAGGTGGGCAGGGCGCTACACGATTTTCGCAAACGTTTTTCCCGCTGCCGAAGTGGTGCTGCTTAGCACGTGTAACCGTGTCGAGTTGTACGCATCGACCAACGACGATTCGCTCGGTTTGGATCGCGATGCCGTTGCTGATTTTTTGGCCGGCCAACACCACATGTCGGCGGACGAAGTCATCCATCACATGATCTATCGGACGGGCCCCGAAGCGGTCGAGCATCTGTTTACCGTCGCGGCGAGTCTGGACAGCATGGTGCTGGGGGAAGCTCAGATTTTGTCGCAAGTCAAACAGGCCTATGACTTGGCGTGCAACAGTGGATCGGCGGGCCCGCTAACGCATGCGGTATTTCAAGCCGCCAACCGCACGGCAAAACGCGTTCAACAAGAAACATCGATTCATCGTCGCCGCGTCAGCGTGCCGAGCGTGGCGGTGGGCGAAGTCGTCCCCGAGGTCTTTGATTCGCTGCATGACAAACAGATTGTCGTTTGCGGCGCCGGTGAGATGGGCGAAGAAACGTTGCCTTATCTGATCCAAGGCGGTGCGACCAAGATCACGATCATCAATCGCAGCTCGCAGCGAGCCGAGGATTTGGCCAGCCGCTTCGGCGCCAAAACCGCGCCCTGGGAATCGTTGACCGAGAAATTGATCGAAGCCGATTTGTTGATCGGAACCACCAGTGCTGCCGACCCGATCGTCGACCGTGCGATGTTCGATTCGATCCGCAGCAAGCGACAAGGCCGGGTGTTGTTGATCCTGGATTTGGCGGTGCCTCGCGATTTCGATCCCGGCTTGGGGGATTTCCCCAACGTTTATCTGTACCAGATCGATGATCTGAAAGCGGCCTGCGAACGCAATCGGCGTGAACGTGAGAAGGAGTATCCCAAGGCGCAGCAGATCATCGCGGACGAAACCGAACGCTTGATTCTAGCCGTCAATCATCGGTCGACCGGACCGGTCATTCGCCGCTTGCGTGAGAATGCGGCGGGAATCAAGCAGGAAGAGCTGAAACGATTGACGAACAAGCTCGAACAATTAAACGTCGACGCCTCGGTGATTCAAGAGATCGACAAATCGTTTGATCGTTTGACCAACAAATTGCTACATCCACCGCTGTCGTCGGTCCGCGATGATGCCGCCGAGGGGCACCAACGCGGGTTGCTCGAAGCGCTGCGACACCTGTTCAATCTAGGTGACGAATAATGGACGACGCGTCACAGGTGACGGGTAAACCGGGACGCTGACGAAAAGCACGCGGAGTGGCGACTAGGTCCAATCCTCGTCGTCGTCATCCTCGTCTTCCCAGTCGTCGTCCTCATCTTCGTCGTCCCAATCATCGTCCTCTTCGTCGTCGTCGACTTCTTCCCAGTCGGCGTTCTCATCATCGACTTCGTCGTCATCTTCATCGAGGTCGTCGTCGTCGAGATCGTCGTCGTCCTCATCATCGTCGTCGTCGAGATCATCATCATCGTCGTCGTCGTCCCAATCATCGTCGACGTCGTCGTCATCCTCGTCGATGTCGTCCCCATACAATTCGTCTTCTTCATCCTCGATGATCGACTGCGGGTCGTCGACGATTTCGGTATTGGGGTCAAACGAGTTTTCAGCGGGACCGAGGGCGACCAGAACATCTGAATCGGCTTCGGAGAGAACCGATGCTACGGCGGTGCTCACGACAGACTCCTTCGTGGATGGCAAATTATCGTTAGGGGACGGATCTAGGGAGGTTGAATCTAGGGTTTCTTGGGCTTCGTTTTCAGCAGCGGGATCGGGTTGGTCTTCTTGTAGAATCTGCCACTGGATCGGAGGCAAACTGTCGGTGTTTGCGAGTCCGAAAAGTTGTAAGAAACGTTTGGTGGTTCCGTAAAGATACGGTCGGCCTAATTCTTCGCTACGGCCTGCTATACGTACTAAGTCCTTTTCCATCAACTGTCGCAACAAATCACCGCAAGCCACGCCGCGAATCGATTCGATGTCCGCTCGGGAAACCGGTTGACGGTAGGCAACCACCGCAAGCGTTTCCATCATCGGCGTCGACAACCGCATGGCTAAAGGCAAATGTCCAAGTCGAGTCAACCAAGGGGAAAGTGCTGCTCGGGTCATCAGACGATAACCACCCGCAATCAGTTCCACTCGGAACGCTCGTCCATAGGTTTCGTACGTACTATTGAGGTCGCGGACAAGTGTACGGGCCTCGGTTGCATCCGCCAAGTGAGCCAATTGAGCAAGTTTTCGCAGTGATAGAGGGGTTTTTGAGAGAAACAGGACGGCTTCCGCACGTTTCCGCTTCTTCTCGACACTATCATCCGAAGGATTCGTCTGAAGCGGCTCTTCGTCGGCGACCGATTCGTCCTCTAAAGCTGGATCGACATCCCGCCCCCCGAACACGCTGTAGGGTCGCGATAGCCGAGGGCTCCCCACCGACATTAATGCCAAGTGACCTCGATCACGCGAACTTCGCAGGGTTAAGATGGATGGAGTACGTTTCATCGCTTTACGTGTCAGAATGGTAAGATATCAATCACGATTTGCGAAGAATTGCGACGAAATCCGCTCGCTACGAAACGCATATACTGTTTGACAATCGTTCGTATCCTTTCGATTCTTCACTTTTTCCGCAACATCTTTCATCAAGGCTCCCTTGTCTACCACGGCATCAACCTCATCGTCCGCTTCGTCCCGCAGCTCCGAACCGCGAAGGCTGCGAAACCAGCGAGGTTCCCTGAAACGATGGGTCATCGTGATCGGCACGATTTTGGTCTCCTTGTTCGTCTTGCTGTTTGTTCGGACCCAGGGGTTTGTCAGCGGCCGCGAAATTTCGCCCGACACCTTTGTCATGCGAGACTTCCAGTTTTATGAGATCCCGATTGTTCATTTGCAGATCACTCCGATCCGCCGCACCGCGTCGACGCCAAAAACAGCGACCTACCTGCGTCAGAAAAAACTCATCGGCAATCCCTCGTCTCCGTCCAGCCGCTGGGATCTGGTCAACATTTCGCGAGGCTTTACCGGTGGCACCCCTTTGGATGGTCAACTTTTGGTCGACCATTTGTCGCTCGAGCACCAAGGTAACGCATATTGGCGGCAATGGAGCATCGATCACCCCGGCCAAGCCAAAGTATTTTGGCCAGTGATCCAGCGATTGGCCAATCGCGAACTCTATTTACTCATGCCCCCCCTATTTGAACTGGCCCAACGACAGCAAACCGCTGCCGAGCTGAGCGCTGAAATCGACCAATTGCTTGTTATTCAGTACCGCGATTTGATCCTCGATATGCGATCAGCCAAACGAGACGAGTTGGCCAACGGATTGCTAAACGAAGCGTTGTCGGATTTTCCCGAATCCGACGAGTTAAAGGCGTTGTCACAGCCCGACGCCACAGCGGACGCCCAAGCCAACTTGCCCGCAGTGGCAAGCCTCAGCGAATTGAGTGCCAAGTGATTTATCTGGACAACAATGCGACGACTGAGATCGATCCTCGCGTCGTTGACGTGATGATCGACGTACTCCGTAGCGGCCCCTGCAACGCATCGAGCCAACATGCGATTGGTCGTGCAGCGCGGCTGCGAATCGACGACGCCATCGACGTGATCGGTTCGGCGATCGATTCTGCCTTGGATCAACCCGGCGGTCCGAGGCTGATTTTTACCAGCGGAGGCACTGAATCGAACAATCTCGCCCTCACTGGACTTGCCGATCCAGACGCCGCAATCGTGCTGAGCCGGATCGAGCACCCCAGCGTGATTGCGGTCGCCGAGCATTTGGCCGCTCAAGGTCGTGAAATCCGCTGGATGGATGTCGACCATACGGGAGTCGCCAAAATTGATTCGCTCGCCGACCTGATTCAATCGGGTGATCGGCCGGCGGGGTTGGTGTCGTTGATGTCCGCCAACAACGAAACCGGAGTGATCCAGCCAATCGAACAGGCGGCCCAAATTTGCCGTGACCTTGGCGTGACCTTTCATGTCGATGCGACCCAGTCGATCGGAAAGGTGCCGATCTCGTTTCGCTCACTCGGTGCGTCTGCGGTCACCATGTCGGCTCATAAATTCCATGGTCCCACGGGGATCGGAGGTTTATGGATCGCCGGTGGCGTCAAACTGCGACCTCAACTGCACGGCGGTGAACAGCAACTCGAAAGCCGTCCGGGAACTGAACCGGTGCCGCTGATTTGTGGGATGGCAACCGCACTGCAATTGGCAACAAGCGAGTTGCCCGAAACACAGCCCCGGCTGAGCTTGCTACGCGATCGCCTCGAGCAAGGTTTGCGGTCGGCTCATCCCGATTTGGTCGTGCACGGAAGCTCCCGCGACGACGAAGGCGAAGTGGCCCTGGTCCCGCGACTTCCCAACACAACGTGTCTGTCGTTTTTGGGGGCCGATCGACAATCGATGCTGATGGCGTTGGATTTTGCCGGCGTCGCCTGCAGCAGTGGATCGGCCTGTAGCAGCGGCAGCAGCCCGCCCAGCCATGTGCTGTTAGCAATGGGATTACCCGCAGAACAGGTACAATCGGCGTTGAGGTTCGGGGTGTCAAAGTTTTCCACGGAGAAAAAAATTGATGATGCGATCGACCGTATCTCTAGGTGCTACAAGCGTTTAAGGCAAAATAGGGCTGTGGAAAACTAAGGATTTTCCCCCTCGTTATCCATCTTTGATTCGGTATAATCCCGCTGGTTTGCAGGATGTTCTGCGTCGCCGCACGCAGAACTTTGTAGGTGTCGAATTTTTGAACCCTCCTACGATGCGGCGACGTGGGATCACGACATTGCTGTTTTGTCATCTGTAACGCTGACAGCCGAGCCCAACCTCAAGCGTCCTCCGGTGGAGAGCGAAGTAGTCGCATTTCCGCTGGAGCGTCCGCCGCTAAAGGTACGCCGTCGTGAATCTGCCGTCAGCCCAATCCTGCTGCCCTATTTCATCGCGGGGCCCGAGAATCGCTTAGCCGCCTTTGTCGCGCGGCAAGAAACATCGGTGTTCGAGCTGGGCAACCCGATCCTGTTGGTCGGGCCGAGCGGTTCCGGCAAAACCGCGCTAGCGCTACACATGTCGGTGCGTCACGCGAACAAGTTGGGCTACATCGACGCCAGCGGCGTCCAGCATATGCCGGCAATTGAATTTGCGCGGCGATTTGCCGAAGCCGTGGCGGCCGATGACTTGCAGCATCTACGACAAGAAATTGATGACGTTCCGGTTTTGATCATCGATGATCTGCATTTGATCACCAGCAAACCCGCAGCTCAAGAAGAATTGGCGCAGCGAATCGAAGCACGCAGTGAGTTGCAACAGCCGACGGTGCTGACGTGTCGTCGTTTGCCCACCGAGGTGCGTGGATTGCGACCGGCACTGGTGAGTCGTTCGCTGCCCGGTTTGACGATCGCGATCAGTTGTCCGGTTGGCCGAACGCGAACGATGTTGTTGACCGAGTTGGCGCTGCAATTGGGACTCGAGCTTGATGATCCGCTGATCCAAATGTTGGACGAAGGGCTCGAACCAACGCTGCCCGTGCGAGCCTTGTCCGCCGCGATTCGCCAAGTCGATCTGTGGTGCCGGATGAACCAATCGCCGCCGTGTTGCGAAGCGATTGCGTCGGCGATCCAGTCCGCAGCACCCGACGAAGAAATCCCACTCAACAAAATCACCAACACCGTCGCACGCTACTTTCGTTTAAAGGCGAAAGATCTGCGTAGCAGTTCTCGCAAACAACACATCGTCCGCGCTCGATCGCTTGCGATGTGGTTGGCACGCCGGGTCACGTCCAAAAGTGTCACTCACATTGGCGAACATTTCGGCGGTCGTGACCATTCCACGGTCCTGCATGCGATCCGCAAAACCGAATCGCTATTGCACGACGACGCCGAATTGCGGTTGGCTTCCGAAGAGCTCGCTGACAAACTCGGCTGCTAATTCGGCCCCCAATCTGGTTCCCGAACAACAAACAAATGCTGAAAGTGTCGGGAGTTGCCCTGTTGGAACGCAGCATTGCCGATCGTTCGCAGGAATATCGCGACTATATCCAACGCACCAGCGCTTTTATTCCTTGGCCGCCGCAAAGCGAGCGATCGACCTAACGGATCGTGGTCGCTGAATCAAACTTCGATAAACCGCTTGCGAGGTTACCGAACTTGCAAACTATCGCTCACGAATTCACCAGCCTCGTGTTCCCTGGCCCCCTTTGTAGGGACCGACGATGTCGTTGGTGATCCATCCGCCGTAAAAATTACCTTCCTGCGACGCGACCTGTTCTCCGTCGACAACGCACTGATCCATCTTGCTGGGATAGAACGCCAAAAAGCCAGCGATGGCCTCGAACCTGCGGGTCGGACGTTTGTAACACCATGCTGCATTTTCGATTCTGCGGTCGTCGAGCTTTAGTGCGTAATAGGTCGCGTGTCCCTT
>NZ_ANOG01000544.1 GCF_000346295.1 Rhodopirellula maiorica SM1
ATTTTTCCACTATGGCTAACCCCCGTTTTCCCTCCCCCCCGGTGCAACGCCCTCTGTCCGAACTTTCGAATCCCCCCACAAAGCCACTTTGGATCAAACGGACTGGGTGGCCAGCACCCATTCCCCCCATGATTCGACGTGGTGCTTGGAATTCAAACGAACACACCCCCCGAACGAACCGCCACAAATTCGACTGTCGTAGTGAATCGAGCAAAAACGGCCCCGCAACTCGTTGATTTGACTGCATTGCCTGCGGTCGCGTGCCCCTGTGGCACCGCGCGGCGAGCATTCGCCGATCGCAACGAGTTTCCGGGCACGGTTCATTTGACACAGATCACTCAATCCGCTCGCACGCACTACCACAATGAACACGTTGAGGTTTACATCGTACTGGAATGCGAAAGCGATGCTGCGATCGAACTTGACGGAGTCCTCCACCCGGTTCGCCCATTAACTGCTATCCTGATTCCGAAGGGCGTACGTCATCGGGCGGTTGGAGAGATGAAAACGATCATTATCAGTACTCCTAACTTTGACACGAGCGACGAACACTTTGACCTGGAATAAAAGACGGAGCCGGTAAATTGCCGGTAATTGACGCTGATCGACGCTCAAACGACTTGCCACACCGTCCGCGGCGTGGATGAACAGCCCACGTTAGATAGCCCACGCGATTTGTCGCAGAACACGAACAACCACAACGACCTTTCCCTCAAGAGAGTTTCGATGCAATCCCTGTTTCAAACGCCGTCGCTTTTCCGAAAGCGAGCGAGCTGGTTTGCCGGTTCGATGCAAGCCCTGCTGATCGTTGCCATGGCCGCAATCAGTGTCCCGCAGTCGGCCCAGGCGGAAAACGCCGGTTGGCCTTATTGGCGTGGTCCGCACTACGACGGATCCGCCAACGCATCCAATTTGGCCGAAGATTGGGATCCCGATGGGGGCGATGGCAGCAACGTGCTGTGGAAACGCGACGATATCGGAGGCCCTTGTACGCCGATCGTGATGAACGAGCGGCTGTACACGATCCAGCGAGCGTTGCCGGGAACCGAGCGAGAATCGGAGAAAGTCGTCTGCTTGGACGCAAAAACCGGTGAAACACTTTGGGAAAACCAATACAACGTCTGGCTTTCCGATGTTCCGGCCGAGCGAATCGGTTGGAGCAGCGTGGTCGGAGACCAAGAAACCGGCAACGTCTATGTCTTGGGTGCCTGCGATATTTTCATATGCATCAACGGCGAAACCGGCGAAACCGTGTGGCAGATTCCGCTACACGAACAATTCGGAATGCTTAGCACGTACGGCGGGCGAACGAATTTCCCGATCATCCATGAAGATCTTGTCATCATCAGCGGGATCATCATCAACTGGGGCGAATTTGCCAAACCCAACCATCGGCTGCTGGGACTGGACAAACGAACCGGCGAAATCGTCTGGTTCAGCGGCACCCGCGATCTTCCCTACGACACCACCTACTCGGCGCCCAGCTTGGTCACGATTGATGGCCAACGCCAACTGATCCTAGGGGCGGGTGACGGTGCGATTTGGGGATTCCAACCACGCACGGGCAAACCGCTATGGAGCAAACAGATTTCCCGCCGTGGGATTTATGCCACGCCGCTGGTGGTGGGCGACAAAGTTTTCGCCGCCCATAGCGAAGAAAACGTCTCGGGGAGCTCGATGGGGGCAATCGTCGCCATGCAAGTCTCGGGGACCGGGGACGAAACCAAGGTCGAAGAATTGTGGCGTCGCGAAGAAGTGGTCGCCGGTTACAGCGAACCTGTCTTTGTCGATGGCCGCGTCTATTTGGTCGACGACCGCTGTAAAATGTGGATCTTTGACGCGGAAACCGGCGAAACACTCGTCGAACGCAAAGCATTTGTGGGCAGTCGCCAACGTAGTGCCTTGCTCTACGCCGATGAAAAAATCTATGTTTTGACCGAAAATGGCCGCTGGGCTATCGTCGAACCGACCGAAGACGGCTTCGAAGTATTGAGCAAGGGACGCGTCGATGACGCCGACTTTGCTGGGTCGCCGATCGTCGCCGATGGACGCTTATATTTTCCAAGTTCGAAGACGCTTTACTGTGTCGCCACCGAAAATGGCAGCCAAGAAAGCGTCGACATGGCCAGCACGATGGGCGATGAGACTCCGGTTTCCGAGAACCCTGATCTCGCTCAAATCTTGGTCGTTCCCGCCGAATCCATTGTCCAGCCCGGTGAATCGGTCGATTTGGGCACCCGTTTCTTCAATCGTCTCGGGCAACCGTTGGATGTTGATGCCGACGTGACTTTCGAAGTCCAAGGGGCTGGCAAAATCCAAGGGTCGACCTTTACCGCTAACGCCGACGCCTCGCACACCGGCGTCGTGATTACCGCGAAAGCGGGCAATGCGACGGGAACCGCCCGCATTCGCA
>NZ_ANOG01000545.1 GCF_000346295.1 Rhodopirellula maiorica SM1
GGCTGACACATTTACTCAGTCATTGTGTCGGCCTCCGGCCTTTGCAGCTCATTCGCTACATCCCGTGGCCTTACGGCCACGGCAGAGGATGTATCGGCCTCTGGCCTAAGCCGGACGCTCTCTCGCGCCGTGCCGCTACCAAAGTAGATGGCATGGGGCTCGCGCCCTACCGCTACAAAATGCTTCACAGCGTTGCCCTATAGGGCTTGTGCATTTCAGCGTAGCGGAAGATCAAAATGCGTTAGTTTTCGGGGGGCGACGATGGCGGTTCAAAATTAAACTCTTGCCACTTTACCGCCTTGTCCATCGGTTCGATTCGCATCACCAAATGGCCGTCTTGGTAGAGCCGAACGGTGCCGGTGGATTGGCTGACGACGACCGCGATCGCCTTGGTTTTTCGCGAGATCGCCGCAGCGGCCCAATGTCTCGCTCCTAACCCTTTGCTCATCGTCAGATCTTCGTGCGAGACCTCGAGCATTTGCCGACTCTTTTCGATCACGCCATCGCCGGCGATGATAAAGGCACCGTCAAGCTGAGCGACCTCTTTGGCATCCTCTTGGACTTTCTTGTCCAGCAGATTGCGTTGCTTGCGATTGTAACCGCGAAACGGATCGACCCCGCTGTCGTTGGCATGTTCGAGCACCTTGCGAGTATCGCCAACGACAAACAGCGTTCCGACCGGTTTGCCTTCGCGGCCTTCGCGGCCAATTTGGGCTGCCAAATCGATGACCGCCTTGATCGTTTTCAGCGGCACCCGACTCTCGAGCATTTGCAGATCCCGGCTGGTCAATTGCCGCATCCGTTCATCGAGTTGCAGATGACTGATCGAATCGAGCCGGCCTTGTTGAAAACCGCTGTACAGAGCGACGACCTCGCCATTGGTCCGAATCAATTCGTCGGCAGCCGCTTCGAGCAGCGCGTGCTGCAGACGCTCTAACAGCGGTGCTTTTTCCTTGTTCAGGGCCAGCGGTTTGAGGCCCGCTTCGGATGCCCCCTCGAGATCTTCGGGTGAGTCGACTGCGACAATAAACGGTTTATCGAGTGGCTGAGCCATCTCGGAGATTCGTTTCCAGTCGGTGGATCCATCGAGTAGCAGCAGCAATGCGTCCGCACCGCGATCACGAAAAAGGTCGATCGCTGCGCGAATCATCGCTGCATTGTGTTTCGTCAGACGTTGTGTCGCCATTGCAGGGCGAACTCGACAAGTGGAGTGTGATTCAAACTAGGTAATTTAACAAGAGAATCAAAGTATTAGCGAAGCAGGCTGAACCGGCAACCAGATCAGCCCCGAAATCTGCGTTTTGTCGCCGGGATAATTGTCGCGGGGAAGAATCGTCCGACGGAGCGCCCGATCGCGTTTACCGGCGATTCGATCGCGTTCCATTGGCGACGGCGGGCGTCTGCCACGCTGGTCCGCTGCGATAGGTTCGCTCGTAGTACATTGCCAATGCACGCAGCGCGTGCCCCTTGGGTCCAATCTGCCAATCATGGTTTGGATCGTTGTACATCGACGCCAATAGATACCGTACCGCTCGCACCAAACGAGGATCCTGCAGCTGCGAATCGGGCATCGCTGTGAGCAACCATTCGACGATGTGTCCCGTCGTTTGCACCTTGCGATCCATTTTGCCGTTGTCTTCACGCCCCTCGAACCAATCGGTGCTCATCGATCCATCGCGATTCTGCAGCGAGAAGGCGTAGTCGATGAAATCGTTGGTAAATTCTTCGGCGCGTGCCCATTGCCCTGTGATCGGACGACCTTCGGCGCGTCGTTTTCGCAATGCGTGGGCAAATCCCATCAAGCGATGCGTTCCTCCACAGGCGGCACCCACGATTGGCTGCGACAATTCTTCACGAATTAATCGCTCACAATCCCAGCGGGTTCCATCCGAAGCGATCCAGCTCTCGTCGGTATCCAAATAATGCGACAGTGCGATCAGCGTAAATGTTAACTCTTCGCCGCTTTTGCAATCCGCCATCTCGCGTTTGACGACATCGCGTACTGAGTACTTTGTCGTGCCGACATACAAGGGATAGTCCACTGGGACGTTGCACAATGAGAACACACACAACATTTGTGCCTGGTGCCCCTGCAGTCCAACGCCACTTTTCACATGGATGCCACCACGGTCCTCTTCGAACAACCGTTGGCCGCGACATGCGTTGTTGCCGGCGATCCATGCGATCGCACTGTAGTGTTGGCGTTCGGCGATGATCTTCGTATCCACGCCATACACCATGATCGAATGCAACATTCCCCAATTGCTTCGCTCATTGGCGATTTCAGGGCGGCGATAATAGTGACTCAAACACCGCTGCATGACCGGTTTCATTTTAGCAACCGATGCCGAGATACGTATCGGTCCGGTGGGCATCCCGACGTAATCCAGTGCCACGGGCTCTTTTGCTTTGGCATCGGCAGGTTCGTCCCATTGGTCACCAACCGAAACCGAACGCTGCGGCGGGGCGGCCGCACTTGTCGCCAACCGCGAATCGGCAAACCGTTTCTGCGGATCCGATGCGTGACTTGGCTCTTTCGTCGCGGGTTCAAGTTCCTTGGTGGATGACGGGTCCATCGTGGATGACGGATCCTCGGGGGATGACGGCGAGGCGGCGATCTCGGGCGTTGCCTTTCGCAGACGATCACCAAGACTTAAATCTTCGACCACTTCTTCGACGACGTCGCCGTTGTCCGCATCGGACGCGAAAGCCTCCTCGGCCTCGAATCGCTCGCGATCGGTTATCTCTTCGTCGCTGTAGTGGTCTGCGGGATTGCTCCGCTCAGCGTCTTCCCAATTTTCAGCTGCATCGCTGGCGACATCCTCGCCGGAGTTTTCGTCCCTCGCGTCGTCCTCGGCAAACACGTCCACGGCAGGACTCGCCAATTCGGGACCCGCAGATGGCGCGAGCTCGAGTTCCAATTCGTTGAATTTCTCTGCAGGCGATAATGTGCTCGATTCCGCGGCCGCCGACTCCGAGGTTGGCATCGAATCGACCGAGTGGTCGATTGTCGCATCGCCTGCCTTGTCCATCGAACGATCGATTGGCACTAGCGCTGGCGACTCGGTTCGAATCGAGTTCGGCTCTGCCGTTTTGGTTTCACGCTGTGTTGCGTCCACGACTAAGGGGCTCGCGACTTCGGGATCACGAAGCGGCTGAGGATCCCGAAGCGGCAAACGCTTCGGATCGGTTGCCGTGCCCGAATCGGCTACGATGCGTCGCGCTCGCGGTACCCAATTGTCATCGTCCGATGCCGCTTGCGCCCCCGCCGGCGTCTGCCGCGAATGCGTGTCGACCACGACTGGCGCATGCTGGCTACGCCCCTGCATCGAAGGCGGATCGCTCACCAAGGGGACGCTGGCTGGAGGCTTGGGTGGAGTCGTCTTTTTCGAGGACTCGGGTTTGTTGGTCAACACATCAAGCAACCACGGACGCCGCGCGATCTGTACTTCCGCCGATGTATCGAGCGGCGGATTGAGTACGACACCCTCGTCACCTACCGCGAACTGCGAGCACGAAATAGCTAGCAAACAACTGAGAGAGGTTCGCGATCGAAGATGACGTTTCAGGTTATGCACAAAGGACTCCAGGACATGGGTGAACCTAGAGTGTGATATCGGAAGTTCGCAGCGCTGAGTTTACTTAGAAACCCGCCTCTCGCTCGCAGTAATAAGATCTTTTGAGGGGTTGGCTGACCACATCTGCCTGAAATGACACGGAAAGCTCGTGGTCGCTTCGGTTCGTTATTTGGAATCGCTCGACATCGTCAATGCTTTCATTAACGGGCAATTCTCGGATGCCACATGGTCGACCCGATATTGCCTCAGCAACTCTTTGGACCGTGCTGCTAACATCCTGCGTACTTCGCGGCGTTTCCCTTTGACTCGCGGAATGACCATCGAATCGTAAGCCGTCGTTTGATGACGCATCCACGCGATCACTGCAGCTTCGGCGCGTTGTTCGACGGAGATGCGTTTGG
>NZ_ANOG01000546.1 GCF_000346295.1 Rhodopirellula maiorica SM1
TGCGGCGAACGAGTGCTCGCGTATCGATCCCGGTTAGCCCGAGGATGTTGTGTTTTTGCAGGTACGATTGTAAATCGCCCTCGGCGCGATAGTTACTGAAGATTCGACTGTCCGAGCGAACAATGAAACCGGACAGCGACGGTGAATCGTGTTCGACGTCAATGGAATTGACGCCATAATTTCCGATCTCGGGATACGTCATCGTGACAATTTGACCGCGATAACTTGGATCGGTCAAAATTTCTTGGTAGCCAGTCATCGCCGTATTGAAGACGACTTCCCCAGCCACCTCTCCTTCGGCACCAAACGCGTATCCTTCGTAAACGGTACCATCTTCGAGCGCAAGTTTCGCTGGTTTGGGCATATCAGATGCTGATGTGTTTTTGGTTAAGGGAACAAAATTCCGATAGCCTTAGAATAAACACCTTTTGCAATTTTGACGAGGCGGGGTGCGTCGTTGACTCGCTAACTTGCACGTCAACAACCGCAAATGGGCGCCAACGGGGGGACACCTAGCATCGGCCAAAAATTTACTGTCGTGGTGGACGAGGCAACGATGATGCCACTTGAAGTTTGTCCGATGCTTCTCTTCAACGCGTTCCAGTTGATTTGCAGCCGGTTTTGCCGCCCCCCAACGAAAAAGCCGCAATCCAAAGATTGCGGCTTACGATGACTTCTGAGTACGACGGCCCGTTTGCGACGGGATTCCTAAGTACGACGGCCCTTCCGGGCCGTCACCAATGCCCATAACCGCACGGTCTAAGGCGAACGTTTTACTCGCCTCAACCGGACGGCTCGCGTCGTGCCGCTACGATAGTAGATGACATTCTCGCGCCGCTCCGCACAAAAACATGACCCGCTTGGCGTCAACGCAGCCGGCCTTTGCTTACCACCAAACTTTGCGATCGACGCTCAAGTGTCAATCAGATCTTCGGGCGACAAGATCGGCACCTTGTTCTCTTCGACCTCTTGCTTTTCACGCCAAGGCTTGTTGTTGCGATAGCTTTCGAGTTCTTCTTTGAGCTGTTCAAGCTGCTCGTTTTCCTCTTCTTCGCCCAGTTCGACTGCCTTGCTGCTCCATTCGATAGCTTTTTCGAAGTCGCCGTTTTCGGCGTAGCCGGCGGCCAGCGTGCTGAGGATATGAGCCTCTTTGAACTCGGTCAATTCAGCGGCACGTTTGCCATGCTTGATCGCTCGCTCTCCGTCTCGCAACTCGTCGTCGGGCGAAGTGGCCAGAACCCATGCCAAGTTATTAAGGATGCCTGGCAGTTCAATGCTGTCTTCGTCGGCGACTTTTGCCGCTCGTTCATAATCAGCAACGGCGTCGGCATGTTCGCCAACACTGAGCAACGCGTCGGCACGGGATCGCAGCACGGCTGCGTTTTTAGGGTCACGGTCCAAGACGGCCGACAGTGTTTCGATCGCTTGTCGAGGCCGCTCGTCTTGCAGGTACAGATTTGCAAGTTGCAATTGACGCACGATGCTGGTGGGATCGCGGTCGACCAACGTTTTCATATCGCTGATCGCATCGGCCATCCGGCCTTCTTCGACCGCGATCAAAACACGCACGACGATGGTTTGTTCAGCATCCGCGATTTGCGGGGCAATTCCCATCGCCGATTTTAGGTCTCGTTTGGCGGCGCGAATGTCACCACGCGAAAGTGCGATCTCCGCTCGCTGCAGCAACGAAATAGGGTCCTTGGGCTGCATCGCGAGTGCCTTGTTCAAATCGGCAAACGCTTCGTCTTCTTTGCCTTGCATGCGGTACAGAATCGCGCGCATCCGATACATACCTTCGCTTGGTTTTGCTTCGAGCGTTTTGGTGATTAGATCCACCGCATCGTCGACTCGCTCGGCATCGAGCAACTGTTGCACTGCGGCTTGGGCGACCACCTGATTTCCAGGATCGACGGCCAAGATTTTCTCGAGATCCGACATCGCGCCATCCACGTCATCGTTTTGCATCCGCAAACCGGCTCGGGCCTGCAATGCTTCGATGTTGGTGGAATCGGCTTCGATGGCCGAATTCAAATCGGCCATCTTCTTTTCGTCGTCTTCTTGAGCGACCGCACGCAAAACGTACGCTCGGCTCTGCTGAATCGGCTCGTCCTGAAGCAGTTCAATGGCCTTGGACGTCGCTTCGGTCATCTCCTCACGATTGCCTTCGGGCAGCAAGTTCAGTTGAGCGATCATCAAATACGCTTCGACAATCGTTTCATCGCTCTTGGTTGCTTTGCGCAGGTATTCGAGTGCTTCATCGCGAATCTGCAACATCCGGCGACCGCGAACTCGCTGCATCAGTGTCACCAAATGTTGGCTTCGCTGGACCAGGACGCTGGCCAGCATTTTTTCGGCAAACGATTTGTTTTCTTCGTTTAGTCCTTTCGCCAGTGCCGATTCGAGCAAGGTTGTGACGGCAGCGAGCTCTTCAGGCGTATCCGCATCGATACGTTTGATCACTGCATCGTCGAATTCCGCTTGGCCTGCTCCGACGGTGGATTCGCTCTCCGTCGCTTCGGATTTCCCACCGCTGCCACTTTTGCCTTGTGTGGCCGTGATGTCGTCCGCCACGGCCAATTCTTGTGCCACCACCGTTTGGTTGGCATCCCCTAGTGTATGCGTCAAGCTGACGAGAGTTACAAGGATCGCAATCCCAACTCGTTGCTGAAAAACCATCTATCGCAAATCCATTATCCGAGGCTGATCGATGGTGAAGAAAAGCTCTTCACCTTGGGCCATTATGACGTGATTTGCTCGTCCCGCGAAGACAGAGTCCGCCTGCAGCTAAAGAAATCTTTAGAATTGCCGCTGCAGAGGTTGCCGCGTCTGCGGACGATCGAATGATGCTGCACCGCCGTGCACTGGTCGGTGATCGTCGGTGGGGTGCGGAGGATGATTTCGAGGTTAGACCCCGACGTGTTCGTCGCGAAGGGCGTTAATTTCGTTTCTTAACTGCTCATTCTCGTTTTTGAGCGAGTTCAGTTGCACCAAAACGACGTTGAAATCGTCTGCGGCCGATAACCAAAAATCGCCCGTGCGAAATTTAATGGCCTTGATCGATTCACCGCGTGCCAACCCAGACAATGCGGTTCGTAGCCGGTACATCGGTCCAGCGAATCGGTTGCTCATGACCAGCGTGTCCCGCAAAAACACGGGCAATAGCACAAACATAACCACCACAATCGGCGTTTGAGCTTGGATCGCAGATTGGACGGCGTCCCAGAAGGGTTGGTCAATGACTGCGGCAAAAACGCGGACGCAGACGTTGATCGAGACCAAACACATCAAAAAAATCGCCCAGTGGGCCGCCACGCGAGCGGCGATCGACCATTGGACCTTGGGATCGACAAGGAATCGAGTTCGCTTGGACATGATGTTTGTCGCTTATCGGGAACGCGGGACGAAATAAAGAGCAAACCGCTGCCGGAAAACTCCGTAGGTTTCCCTCAATAGGGCGAAACACTCCCCCCAACTGTTTTGTGGAACCTTTTTTAATCTAGCACGCAATATTGATTGATCCTCGCGATTACCACTTTTCCCCCAGCCAACCCCCTTTTCATGCCGGGTAAATCCCGCAAGGTCGTCCTGATCGTTAGGACCCACGCCAGAAGTGGGGAATCGCAACTCCACCGTGATGCACGGTCAAACGTTGGTGACGGATGATCCGATTACCCCAGTAGCAGCAATCGTCCGCAATCTTGCAATGAATCCGAACGTAGCTTCGGCTCTCCTACCCGTCACGCTGAACGAACGCCGTTGCGTTTCGCAATCCAGGCTCAGCATGGGGCGGGCAAGAGTACCGAATCTACACGTGAGGATCCATTGAGCGAATGACTTTGTAGATGTTGAGCTTTTTGCCGCCAAACACTCAGAACCGAGCGTGCATCCGATGAAAAAACTTGATTCCAAATATCGACCGGTGACTTCCGTCTGGGGCAACGCCCCGAACCGTTTGCGAATCGGGCCGAAATCGATTCTTGCCACGATCTGGGTTTCCGTTGTACTGCTCGGCGGCGGCAATCTGTCCGCAGAGTTGCCCGGCTCATTGCAGCAACTTGGCCGCATCGTGGGTGTAGGCTGGGGCGACGGCTATCACGCTTGCAAATGCTCGGAAGCTTGTCTGTGTGCCGATATGCCGCCACGCCCCTATTGCGAAGGGAATTGTGACGGACAATGTGGTCACGGTAACTGCAGTGCATGCGGAGACGTTCTTTCCTGCGACGCTGTCCCATGTGATTCGAAGTGCGGATTGCCAAAGAAACCTAGTCTTTTTACCCACCGAATCTTGGGCAACGTGAACGAGACCGGATTGGCCCTAAAAGCGGGGGCACTTCCAGCCTGTCGCAACGTCCCCTGCAATGATTTGCATTGCAAAGCCCCCGAGTGCAAGCTGAAACTACAAGGCAATGTCAACGAAACGGGACTTGCCATCAAGGCTGTCGGAGCCGCTCGATACAGCAAACCGCTGTGTGACTTGTCACTGCCTCGCCCCCATTTTCGTACTCCGCTTTTTCGGCAACTGGCTCCTAAACCTACCTGTGATACGACATGCGACGTATCTCACGGACCCGTAAATGAGTTTCCAGCGAATGAGTTTCCAGTAGACCACAGCGGTTCAGGCTACTCCATAGATCCCTCGTTGCCTCACCCCGAGACCGATTCCCCCTTCATCGAAGTTCCAGCGGATTCGGCGATGAATCAAACGCAACCGAAGCCCAAACAGCCTGTCGAAGGGCTTGCAGCTCCCGTGGTTGAACCCGAGACTCGTGTTGCTGTCTCGGTACTGGCGGCTCCCCAACCCAGTCCCGAGCCGGTTGTTGAAACTCGCCGTCCCGTCCGGATCGCGGAAGGCAAGTTCAAGCCAAAATCGACCGCGACGCCTGTGTCGACGAAAGCGGAACCCGCACCGCCGAAACCATCGACGCCTGCGGCCGGATCGCCTCTGCCGACTGTTGCGTCTCCTGTCGTTGCTTCCCCAGTGACCGTATCACCGCCCGCGAAAACGCGGATTGCGATTTCCAATCCGCTGCCAAACAACGTCAAAGTCAATCATTTTGTCGAAGCTGCCGCTGGAGAGTCGGTCCCGACAAAGCCTACGGCTCGCAGCCCACAGCGTTTGCCCGCTGTCCAATAAGTCACTGTCCGCTACTGCAATCGACGCCGCCGATTACGTCGCGGAACGCATCAACGGATTGGTGTCTTAGTGAGCCGCGACGCGTCAGAGGACGTCCGGCTTAGGCCAGAGGCCGCTACATCCCGTGGCCGTAGGGCCACGGGATGTAGCGAATGAGCTGCAAAGGCGGGAGGCCGACACAATGACTGAGTAAATGTGTCGGCCTCCGACCTTAGATTTGCTGCATTGCAAACCGGTGGTTAACACCACCGGCATGAATTGTACCGGCCTCCGGCCTTAAAAAAAGAACGAATGCAAGTTGTTAGAGTCACCCTAAGCCGGACGTTCGCGTGAGCGGCCGGGGCCCACGCGTTAAGAGGGGCCTTGCGACCCACGGCTCACCGTTGCGATTTGAATTCGGATTAAATCGACAAGCCGTTTCGGAATTCCGCCGTACCGAAACTCCGATACATTCAATCGCTTGTTTCTGTATTTGAACCAGAAACGTTCAAACCAGAAACAAGCGATGGGTTCCAGGCATGCTAGGGCATTAGGTGATCAGTAGATTCCCGCCCTGATCGCCTTCTTCGATTTCGCGGCGGACTTCGCGAAGCCCATAGGCACAAAGTTCAAACTGCTCGCTCAATCGATACAGCAGATCACAGGACGGACGGTCTTCGCCCCCTTCGATCTCGGCAGCGATGGCGTAGGCGCGTTTCCCTTGACGGCAATAGTCAACGAAGCCATCGGGAGAGGTTTCGGGCTGTATTTTCCGCAGACTTTCCGGGTACATCCCCGACCAGAACAGCGTGAAGTCCCCGATATGGCGATGCACTTCGCGGCGCGCAATTCCGACGCGACGGTCCGCTTCGACAACCATCTGAAAGACCTCGGTGGCCGGTTTTCCGTTCGAGCGTCGCACGCGGTGCAACGATTCGACACGGACGAATCGCAGTAGCAACTCGCTGAGATAGTCGACCAGCTGGACGTCAGCGACGCCTAACTTCGACAAAAAGATGCACTCACTTAGACCCGCAAAGAAACGCTCGATGGTCGAGTGTTCCGGGGACGGATTCTCGTTCGGACCTGGCTTCATCTTCGCCTCCGCGATATTTAGAGCATCGGAAGGGGACGCGAGGGTTTCGCGACCTGTTTCAACATCTAGTATAGTTAGCCGGCCAGATCAAGAGAAATATATTTATATTGGTGGTAAGGGCAGCGAAACCGCAGTCGTTTCCGCTGCAGGGGCGTCCCCCCTTTTGGGTCGCCGTATAAAAAAACGACCGGCGGATTTCTCCGCCGGTCGCTCTATGATGAAGCGTTGATCTTGCGATCGGGTGACATTAATACATGTCGTGATCGCCGCCGTGACCGCCTGCTTTCTTCGCAGTCGGCTTCTCGGCTACCAACGCGTCGCTTGTCAAAAGCAACGTTGCAACACTGGCGGCATTGCCAAGTGCAGTACGCGTTACCTTGGTTGGGTCGATGACGCCCGCTTTGACGAGGTCTTCGTAGGTGTCGGTGAGGGCGTTGTAGCCTTCGTTGTTCTTCATGCCGACAACCTTCTCACAAACGATCCCGCCGTCTTGGCCGGCGTTTTCCGAGATCATCGTGATCGGGGCACGACACGCGCGAAGAACAATGTTGTAACCGACGATTTGATCTTCGTTCAGATCATCACCAGGCTTAACCTTGCTCGATGCACGCAGCAAAGCCACGCCACCGCCGGGCAGAATGCCTTCTTCGACAGCAGCACGCGTTGCGTGAAGGGCGTCTTCGACGCGAGCCTTCTTCTCTTTCATTTCGCTTTCGGTCGCAGCACCAACGTTGACCTTTGCAACACCGCCAGCCAACTTCGCCAAACGCTCTTCGAGCTTTTCTTTGTCGTAGTCGCTGGTGCTCAATTCGATCTCGCGGCGGATCTGGTCGATACGCGCCTTGATGTCCGAGCTCTTGCCGGCACCTTCGATGATCGTGGTGTTGTCTTTGTCGATGATGACCTTCTTGGCACGGCCAAGTTGTGGCAGGTCAACGCTTTCCAGCTTGACACCCAAAGCTTCGAAGATCGCTTGACCACCGGTCAAAATTGCGATGTCTTCCATCATTGCTTTGCGGCGATCGCCGTAGCCAGGAGCCTTGACAGCGGCAACCGCGAACGTGCCACGCAAACGGTTGATGACCAATGTGGCCAATGCTTCGCCGTCGACGTCTTCGGCGATGATCAACAAAGGCTTGCCTTGTTGAACCACCTTTTCCAACATCGGAACCATGTCCTTGATGTTGCTGATCTTCTTTTCGAAAACCAAGATGTAGGCGTCTTCGAGTACGGCTTCCATTGTTGCCGAATCGGTGACGAAGTAAGGCGACAAGTAGCCGCGATCGAACTGCATCCCTTCGACCCACTCTTGCTCGGTGTGAAGGCTCTTGCCTTCGTCGACGGTGATCACGCCGTCTTTACCCACCTTGCTCATCGCATCGGCAAGCAAGTTTCCGATTTCTCGGTCGTTGTTGCTGGCGATCGTGGCAACGTTTGCCATTGCTTCTTTGTCTTTGACCTTGGTCGCCATCGAGTGCAGTTTTTCGGTCAAATCCGAAACCGCTCGCTCGATACCCGACTTCAGCTGAACAGGATTCACGCCCGCAACAACGGCTTTGAGGCCTTCGTTGAAGATCGCTTCGGCCATCACGGTTGCGGTGGTGGTGCCGTCGCCGGCAACGTCGCTGGTGCGGCTTGCGACTTCGCGAACCATTTGAGCGCCCATGTTCTCATAGACGTCTTCGAGTTCGATTTCCTTAGCCACGGTGACACCGTCTTTGGTGACCGTCGGGCTGCCGAAGCTCTTTTGCAAGATAACGTTGCGGCCCTTAGGACCAAGAGTGACCTTGACGGTGCGAGCCAATTTGGAAACACCGCGGCGGATTGCTTCGCGAGCTTCCTGGTCGTAGGCAATAATCTTTGGCATGGGAGATGTTGTTCCAGTTTTCGAGGGATTGTTTTGTTGTGCCGGTGTTGTGACCGGGGGGATTACTCGATGACAGCCAAGACGTCGTCTTCACGCATCAGTAAGTATTCGACGCCATCGACTTCGATGTTCTCGCCAGCGTAGCTGCTGAACAGAACCTTTTCGTTGGGCTTCAGTTGGCAAGCGGCGCGAGTTCCATCGTCGAGCAATTTGCCGTTGCCGACAGCCACGACGGTGCCGCGAGCTGGTTTTTCTTGAGCCGAATCGGGCAGCACGATGCCGCCAGCAGTCATCTGCTCGCTCTCTTCACGTTGGATCACGATACGTTCGCCGAGGGGTTGCAAGCGAATCTTCGAGTTCTTTTTGGTGGCAGTCGCCATCTCCGTGACACCTTTCGTCTATCAGGACAGAAGTTTGAGTTGTTATTTAGGCAGACCCTTGCCATGCGTCAAAACGAATCGATGCACAAATGGCAGGGAGCCACGACTTGGATCGCTTTGAGAGCAACCCGCGTGCCGATCGTGGCATTTTCGTCTCAAGTCGTTTGCACGGAATGACTTAACGCTAATGAGTCACGCGCCAAAGGAAACGCCAGTTCCAGAATGGCAGCCACAGATGCCCCGTCATCGATGTGGAACCGGTGGCAGGTCCCAGACGCAGCCGCTAGGCGGGATTCATTTCGTATCGCTCATGCGGCCGCCATGGTTTTGACATTCAACCGGTGCTATCCGCCAAACGACCAACAGGATTTCCTCGAATGATATCTGCCGGCTGCTTTGGGGGAGCCTGCCGGTGACTTCCAGGATTGTCGATGCCGCCGTGCTGGGGACCACTTTCGATGAGCGGGACAAAATCTCGAGCAGTTTCACCCCGCCGAAAAGATCGCCTAATCCGCATAAATCGGTTGTTTCGAGATTTTCAAGCGAACCATTCCTAGGAAACACGATTCCCTCTCGTATCAGCCGTTGACGGTAAAGCGAAGGGAAAGTAAATTTCCGTGCATCGACAGACGGTGGGTGTAGCTCAGTTGGTTAGAGCGTTGGATTGTGGTTCCAAATGTCGGGGGTTCGAATCCCCTCACTCACCCTGTTTTTCTTTTTTGTGGCCGCTGCCACAGTGTCGGTTTTGCGAAGATAGCGGCGATGATCGCTTCCGCAAAAATCACGATGTTCTCTCACGTCTCAGCTCACCAAGCTGCCAGCGTCGATCGAGTTCCCGTAGATCGAGTTCCCGTAAACTAAGCAGTTAGGCACGGGGCTTTCAGTATGTTGCCGCTTGGACGCTGGAGGCTTGTTGATTCGTACGATGGACTTCCTCGTCCGTCGAATACACCCATGACGGAGGAGGCTGTCCATCAACTACCCTTGGCCACAGGAAACTTCATTAAATCAACAGATAGTACCTAAGCAGCCAACGGGATTTCATCCAATCACTATCGGCTACCTGCTTAAGATCGAGTGACGATCCACTTCGATTTGGGCCAGTCGGACTGCATTTCTTTGTCCGGCATCAATCGGTTTGAACATCTTTTTGCCCCGCATTTTTTTGTCGGCTCTTCAACATTGCTCAGCTTGCGGATCGATTCGTGTTTATCAGTGGGATAAGTGTTCCAACATTTCCAGTCGTCTGCATCTCTGTTTAGCCTGCCCTTACGCATGTCATAGTCGATGCGCGTTTGGTTCAAATTTTGGAGCGTGAGTCCGCGTCCCCATTCACACTAACGACTCGGCGAAACCGCATCTAAACGGACTTCTGGGACCTACACATTTCATTATTAACCCAGAGGACGCCGAGATTCGCAGAGCGAAGAACGCACGCTTGCCTAAGCAACAGCCAATTTTGGTGGGTGACACATTTCGTTCGCGGGTGAGGGGCGACCGAGCAAGTACAGATGCAAGCGGTTGCGTCGACAGGTGACGAAGTGCAAGCGATCCAAAGACAGCCCCACCCGGATGTTGCTGAAGGCTCCATCCGACCTCCCCGAAAAGTAAAGCTTTGGAGGTGGAAAGTGATGTTGCGTGCAACTGAGCCGGAGGCAAGCCCTCACTCGAGCAATCGCTCAACGCTCTGCTCGACCTTTCCCTAAACTTCATTTAAGAGAGGTGACCCAGGGAAACGCGGGCTGGACGCTGTGGTTCAGCGGGGATAGCGAGGCTGTATGATAGGATAAAGTAACATTCCTTCTCGTCGGTAGCTTCTCTCGTCTGAATCTTTACCATGAACACTCTATCCTTGACCGGTTCGTCGACGCGTTGGTTTCTGCGTGGTACCGCCGTGGGTATGTTGTTGATGGCGGCCGTCAATGCGCTGTCGTATTTTGTCCGCTCAAGCGACTGGAGTAGTCTGGTCGGTAAACCACAATCGCAGGATGAATCGATTGGCTTTCCATTGACGATTTGGGAGGCCGGGAATACTTACGGTGGTCTGTTCGCGGACTATCCCAATATGGGCGTCAATATTCTGGTGGCTGCGGCACTCGGTTCGCTGATCGGCATGGTCGCTGCTCGTCACCGCGATTATTTGAATCAGTTGGTGGGTGATTTGGACGAAGGGGAGAGTGCCACCGCCTCGACTCAGCGGATCCAATTCAGCTTATTTGGGCTGATGGTCGCAACCACCATCGCCGCGGTATTCGCCACGGTAGCGAGCAAGTTGGCTGTACGGCCAGAAACGTTGATTGCCATCTATACGCTTGGCCCGATCACACTCGTCGCCCTGGCGATGCTGCCGCGGCGATTATCGTGGCAGCAACGTGTGGTCATCATTACCCCCGCAGCGTTCTCGCTAATCGCCGTGGCGATCGCGGTGGGGCGGGGACTGGGCATGGAATTTGACAAAGTCCTGATGGGCATCTTCCTCAGTTGGACGCCGCAAAGTGCGATCGCAGCGATCACGCTGACCAGCTACCTGTTGGTTCAGCAGTCAAGGGAAGTGAGGAGTGAGGAGTGAGGAGTTGGGAGTTGGGAGTTGGGAGTTGGGAGTTGGGAGTTGGGAGTCCAGCTCCC
>NZ_ANOG01000547.1 GCF_000346295.1 Rhodopirellula maiorica SM1
TGGGGAGTGGGGAGTGGGGAGTGGCGGAAACGAACCAACAATCAAATTCGCACCCGCCGGATCTGCGTCGCTACCGCGACTTGATCCGGCCTACAGTTTCGCTAGGACACCATCTCCGTGAGCCGCCGGCTCGATCTTCGCCGCCAAATGAAACCGTCCAATACATAATGCGTGATTTGTGGAACGGCTAACAACGGAACCAGCGCCACATCGATCCCTTCGATGTTACCTAAAAAGCCAAAAATCCCCGTCCCCCACATCCACGTTCGTTCTTGCCATAAGCCACTGTCCCAGAGCAATTCTTCGGCGTACGCCAGCAACCACACCAGCCCCAAAAATTTTGCCACTCGTGTTGCAGCAACTTGTGCCGATTGCTTGCCGGTGGCGTCTGTCTGTCGCCAGCGGTACCAATAGACCAGCACCATGTAGGGCACGCCGTGGATGATCACGTTGGTCACGGTGAATGCGTAATCGGAATTCAGCGTGATGATGCCGACGTACCAACATAATGCAGTCGTCAGGACGACGATGTCCTTTCCCGGTGAAAATTTGCCTCTTGCAAATCCACGGTACATCGAACGCGCTGCGTACAGCATCAATGACAACCAATACAGCGGCGCGATCCAGGCCGCGATGTCAAACGAAATCGTGGCAAAGTCTCCCTCGCGAAACCACCAAAATCGCCGAGGCAAATGGGTGTGCCAATAGACCAGCGGATAAATCGTGGCGAGATAGATCGTACTGGCGTCGATCCACCAACCGGCTCGACTCGTTTCGCCACCTCGGGAACGATACAGGGCAACCCAGCCATACTGTTGACGAATGAAATGGAACACGGCTAAATACGCAAGTGCTCGCCAAAAACCAACCACACTTTCACTGTAAACGGCCCAGCTAATGACAAACGCCAACACCGGTGTTAACCCATACAACCAAGGGCGACGACTTAGTTCGGCACGATCGAAATAGACTCGAAACCCTGTGGCATACACATGCGCTACATCGATCAACAAGATCGCGACAATCCAAGCCCATTCGGGCGTGTCCGACTGCAACCAACCAAAGGGAATGCCGATTGCCAACAACGCAAACGCAATCAAGGCACTGCCCAAAAACGTAAACAAATCCACGCGTGGCGAAAATAGCCATGGAAACGATTCGCCACTCGCATGTTCGGACACCGTGACCATAACCTTACAATAGCGACTCGAAAGGATGGTTTCGTTTGGCCAGCACCTCTTCGGCAGCACGCACGCCGTGATAGAAAGCCTCTTCCATCAACGCGACCCCACTTAAATCGGTCCCCGCAAAATGCAAGTTGCCAATCGGTTTCGCAGCCTGTCGCCGGGCATCACTGAATACAAATCCCGGCCGCGGCTGGATCATCGCGTGCCCCCAGCGCATGATGTCGATGCGGGTGATCAACGAATCAATCTCGGGGTGCGGACGCGACAAGTCGGCCACCACAATCTCGGCCCAATCGGACCATGTCATCCCCAGCAACTGTTGGCGTGATAGCTTGCCTTCGAGCTGCGTCAGCGGATAGTACCACGTCAACACGGTGGCCCCGTGGTCGAGCCCCGTTTGATGGGTCGACGTGACGTAGCCGAGTGACTTACTGTCATAAATCACATTGTCCCAGCACATCGGCATGCCGTCTTCACGCGGACGGTCACGCAGATGAACATTCGCCACCACCCATGAACCGTACGAAAATGACCGAGTCGATCGATCGGCAATCCGCGGAAAATCGCGGATCAAATAGGGTGCCAAAAATTGCGGGGCAGCAAAGACAACATGGTCGGCATCATAGTTGACGCCATGATCCGCGACACTGTTCCACGCCGTGATCTTCGCGACGTCTTTCTCCGCCGGATCGAGCTGGATATCGCAAACGGCGGTCGTGGGTTGCAAATGATCCTGCACGCGATTGACAAAATGCTTGACAAATCGACCGTTTCCCTCGGGCCAAGTCATTACGTCCTGAGACGATGTGCTGGTCGTTTGTGCTCGAGACGCGAAATAGAAAATCCCGGCCCATGCACTCGTCTGATCGATCGTCAATCCATAGTCATCGCGACACGAATAATCGACGAGCCATCTCAATCGTGGCGACGAAAAATCGTGCTCGTCCATCCACTGCTGCATCGAAATCTGATCTAACGATCTAACCACGTCACCATCGGATGCTATCGCGGTGGGAATGGCAAACATTCGTCGGCCTTGATCGTCGCGACGGGTAACCCAGGCATCAATTTCCGCCTGAAACCTCTTTAGCTGACGCAGATCCTCAGCGGACGCACCCGAAGAGGGATACAGTCCCTCGATCCATTCACCGTCGACAAACACACGTTCTTCGGGATCGCGACAAAGGTACTGCTCCGCGACTCGCGGCGAACCGTCATCGTTTTTGCCAACCACGACGCCCATCTCTTCGAGCAGTGTCAGTAATGCCCGATTCTCTTTCATCGGTGCGGGCACATAGTGGGCTCCCCAGGGGAACTCAAACGCTGAGGTTTGTCCGCTACGCGATGTGCCCCCAAAGACCTTTTCAATTTCCAGCAGACGAAAATCCTCGAACCCCGCTCGCTTTAAACGCCAAGCAGTTGACAGCCCCGCGATACCGCCCCCCACGATCAACACGTCCACATGCTCGCTGGCACTCGAATCGAAAACCGGCCGCAGTCCGTCACGAATGCGGTGCCCGACCGACAGATCGGGACTCAGCAATTCGCCCTCCGGTGGCAGCGATTGCCGAGAACATCCAACCGCTGCCGCGACACCGGTACCAAGCAACAGCGTCATCAGATCGCGACGACTTAACATCGGAGGCGAATCGCTCACTCGCTGCGACTCCATTCCTGGTCGTAATAACGCACGAGCGCCTGATTGTTGAGTCGATTGAGCTCCGTTTCCTTCGGCTGAATATCCGACGGCAAATCGAACATCGCCTTGAGCTGTGATGGGTTTAGAAACCGAAGCTCACCCACCGCATCGGACAATTCAACCGGAGCTCCGTCGGACGGCATCATCGTGGCGTAGGCAAATCCCCAAACACCAAACGAGGGAACCGACGCGCAATACGGAATCGCATCAAAGCCCGTTGCTTTGAGCGTGTTGAGAACGCACCAATACGAATTCGGCGCGACCAACGGCGAAGTGCACTGGATGCTAATCCGAGCCGAATCGCTCAGATGTTGTTTCAACATTTGAAAAAATCGGCTTGTGTACAACTTCCCCACTGAATAGCCGCTGGGGTCGGGAAAGTCGATGACCGCGACATCAAATTGTTGTGCCGTATCGCGTACCCAAATGAATGCATCTTGATTGATGACCGTGACTCGCGGATCTAGCAACGCTCGTTGGTTCAAATCGACCATCAAACCAAACGTTTTGGCTAGCGAGGTGATTTCCGGATCAATATCGACCAGCGTTACCGATTCAACGGATGGGTATTTCAAGATTTCGCGAACCGCCAGTCCGTCGCCGCCGCCGAGCACGAGCACATGTTTCGGATCCACCGCCGCCGACATGACCGGATGCACGAGCGCCTCGTGATAACGGTATTCATCCGCCGAATTGAACTGCAAATGCCCATTCAAATGCAGCTGAAACCCTTGTTGGTTCTGCGTGACGACGATGCGTTGATAAGGCGACTGTTTGGCGTAGACAATCGGATGCGACAACATCCGTTCCTCGGCGATCGTGGTCAACGAATCCGCCTTGATAAATCCGACGACCAACATGCCAACCACCAAGATGGCTCGTCCTCGCAATCCCCCCAGTCCTTTATTGCTAAGGATGGGGCGCAGCAAATAGGTGCCCCACAATCCGACCAAGGCGTTCAAGATGCCGAACAGCAATGAGGTTCGCACCAATCCTAATTGCGGCACCAGCAGGATTGGGAACAACAGCGACGCGAGCAGTGCGCCGATGTAATCAAATGTCAGAACACGAGACACCAAATCGCTGAAATCGAGATGCTCTTTCAAAATCCGCATCAATAGCGGCAGCTCGAGTCCGACCAAGGTGCCAATCAGCAGCACCAGTCCAAATAGCGAGACTTGAAACCACTCGATCCAAGCAAACGCGACAAACAAAAACGGAGCCGACAAACCACCCACCAGTGCAAGTGCCAGTTCGACTTCGATAAACGTTTTTGCCAGTTTCTCTTCGATATACTGCGACAACCACGACCCGATCCCCAGCGCCGACAAATAGACGCCAATCACCAGCGAAAACTGGGTGACTGAATCGCCGAGCAAGTAGCTAGCCAGCGTCCCGGCGAGCAATTCGTAGATCAGCCCACACGTCGCAATGACGAGCACATTCAGATACAGCAAGGCGAGCGGAGCACGATTCATCAACGTTGTTTAACCCAGAATCGCGGCGGCAATAATCACCGAAATCCCCAACACAATCGCACCGACGATCGTCGCCAACGCTTGATTGTGATCCTCTTCGATCTCCTTGACGATCGAAAATGGAGTCAACTTTTCCATGATCCACAACGACGCAAACAGAACCAGAATTCCGACGATCGCAAACAGGATCGCGGCGATCAGGTGAACACCCAATAAATTCATCGAACTCTCCGCCGCTTGCGCGGTGATCAATAACAACGACTGCATACTCATTTGAATTCCCAACACTATTTTCCGCCTCCCCAAGAACCACCGTACGATCGACCATAACCGCCGCCGGACACCCGCCCGGCCGCGAACCCTTCGAAAAACCCGAGGTTAGGCGCCTGCCAACCTTTGGCCGCCGCAACGGAATACCACGCGCACACGCTCATCCCGAAACAAAGGTAAATAATGAACATTGTCTTTTTCATAATGAAAACTTTTTAACTAGCGAGCTTGTTTCACCCCTAGGATCGAGCTGGAATCAACTGTCGTCTATTAAATCGTTGACGGAGCGTAGGGCCGGTTCCCACCGGCCAATTGTTTTATCTAGTCGCTGGTGGGGTACGGGTTGTAATCACTTTCGGCCCAACGCTGACGTTCAAAGTGATGGGCATAAAAATGGAATGCAATAATTGGTATCGAAACAAAAAGCATCGCATAGAAGGTCATCCAACCATCAGCACGTAAAAAGAACACGAGCTGGACTAGCAGAATCAATCCTAAGAAACCGCCCCACGACAAATAAAACTCTTTGCCCAATTTGGGACCGGGCTGGATCGGCCCTACACCCCAGCCGCGCCGAACGCCGTTGATCCCAAACGCCGCTTCAATCTGCTCGGCATCCAAGTAGACTCCTTCGGAAACGTTCCGCTCTTCGGATGATTTTGTTTTCGATTCTTCGATCGACAACATCTTGGGCGGTGCGATATAGTCCGCCGTTTGAACCGAGTCGCCGACCTTAACTCGCCAATAAAACTCGCCCACCACGTAGCGGACGTACGCGACACCGCGATCGAAAATACGAAACGATTCGCCATTGTAGGTCACCGAACTGCCGAACGTGCTGCCCATATACGACGCAGGCTTAACGAACGACCAATGATTTCGGTTTTCCACCAACCAGCGAAACCCGAGTTCATGATTATGCAACAGGTACTCGGTCCACGGATACGTCTTGCCCTCATACAGGGCAAAGCGCTCCATGATTCCGATCACGGTATACTTATCGCCAAAGAAAACGCCTTCGGTACCGATCGGAACCACCGGATGAATGTCTTTGGCTTTTAACGTTTGCAGATAGGCCAATTTTCCGTGATTGGCATCCAACAGCGAATGACAATTGGGGCACGTCACACGCTCGGTTTCATCGGGCGTCCGCAATACCAGCGTTCCCCCACATTTCGGACAATTTAGCTGCAGCGCGGCGACGGGCAGTTTCTCACTCTCAGGATCCGCGCCGCCGGTATCGACGCCAAGATCCGCCAGCAAGATTTCTTTGCCGATAAACACGCTTGTTCGCTCGCCATATTCGAGCGTTGCAAACGTCCCTTCGAGTCCTTGCAAATCGACAAATTTGTGATCCGCGCCGGGATGCACCGCCCACGGAATTTCGCCTTCGGCAGCCGCCACCGACGCAATCCCTTTCTCGCGAACCGAAAATTGGCTGCGTCCAAGTTCCACTTGATTGCCGAGTGACAGCGAGTCGTATTCCGGCAATTTGATTTTACTTGTCAGCTCGCGTTCGAACATCAAGTAAAATTTGCCTTGTGCCTCGGTCAACCATCCCCACTTTTCGCCTGGGAACACCAAGTACCATTCGTCCCAAATGCCACCGGCCGGGTGCGAATAACGGACGCGTCCCGAGATGTAAAAGCCACGTTTGTTAAATTTGCCGGATAAACCGAGTCGCAATCCTGAATTGGTTTCGCCGACGTCCGCGACCTTGCCAAAATCGGCAACATCCTTGTCGGCTCGCGCGACGGCGGTTTGACAAAAGTCACAAATTGTCACCAGCGACGATCCGGTTCTGAATTCAACCGGGCCACCACACGACGGACATGCTGCACTGCGATGCTTCATCCCTGCTCTCGCTGTACGTTTTGAGTTGTGGTTTCAGCTTGTTGGCCAGAGACGTCTTGATTGCCGTGGGCGTGGTCGCCGCGAATGACCTTTCGCACCACCACTTCGCCGGCCCCCAATCGAGACGCCAATTGTTGCTGCCAACCCCAGGCCGGGCGATCGCTGCAGCAATACAGATTGAAGGTTGCCAACCGATGCTCGGGATAGGTATGGCATGCGAGGTGCGATTCGCTCAGCATGTACATCGCGGTAACGCCGCCGTGACCTGGAAACGCATGCTGCTGCGGTACGCCGACGACTTGCAACCCGAGTTCGGTGACGACGTCGCGGCAAATTCCCCCGACGATTTCGAGATTCCGTAGCGCCGCGGCACTGCAGCCATACGCATCCACAATCCACTCGGTCCCCACACGTGCCGACACGGCAAGCGGTTGGTCGAACTTCGGGATGGGAGCACGTCATGTGCTGCGGTTTTCATGTTGCGAAATCAGTGTTGATTATCGTTGACGGTCGGAGGCGAGCCCAATGCCATTTACTTTGCTACCCAGCGTTTGATGTTCAAGTAGTGGGATTCGTCAGAATTCTGATGTTCAAGTAGTGGGATTCGCCAGAATTCTGATGTTCAAGTAGTGGGATTCGCCAGAATTCTGATGTTCAAGTAGTGGGATTCGCCAGAATTCCCGTATTCGCTGTCGATGCACCTTGGACTCTGGCGAGTCCCACTGCGAAAGTCGATGCCGTTGGGCTCACTCCGCAGCGGTTCTGAACCAGCTCTCGTGTTACCCGGTGCCTCACGGCCCACGGCTCCGCTATCGGGAACTAGGCTGGCGGTGGTGGTGGCGGGGTCGTGGCACTAAACAGGCTTGCTAATTGAGGGACTGTCGATGCGGCTGCCCAGCCTTGCATGCCTGCGGTCCAAACCGTGGTGTCGGCCCGTACTTCACCGCTGCTGACCCCCGCAGCCATCTGCTGCATCGTAAATGGGCCTCGTGTTTCGCCGTTCACCGCGACATGCCAAGCGCCGGTTGGGGGCGGCGGCGGTGGAGCAGCACCCGGTGCGGGAGCTGCGGCGCCGGAAGCACCGCCCGCTTGCGGCATCATGCGGCTGGCCATGGCAAACCCCATTCCTAGGCCCATTCCTTCAGCGGCACCTCCGCCACCTGGATTTTCTGCCGCCGCCGTCATCGCTTGTCCCATCTGGTACTGCTGATAGCGGTTCATATCGCCGATGACGCCCATACTGGTACGTGTGTCGAGCGCTTTTTCGACTGCTTCGGGAAGCGAAATATTGACGACAATCAACTGGGGGCAATCGAGTCCATACTCATCGTCGATCTGCTCGACCACCTCGGCTCGCACCGCCGCGGCAATCTCTTGATAACGCGACGCCAGATCAAGTGCGGGGATATTGAGCTTGCCGATCACATCCGAAAATGAGGACGTGATCATCGAACGCAGCAGCCCGGTGACTTCGTCCGATTGGAAATCGCCATCGGTTCCAACAATCTCGCGAAGTAGTGCTTTGGGTTCGATCGCTTTAAGCGCATAGGTTCCAAACGCTCGAATTCGGATCGGCCCGAACTCCGAATCCCGCATCATGATCGGATTCGGGGTGCCCCATTTCAGATCCGTGATTTGCCGAGTACTAACAAAATAGACTTCGGCTTTGAAAGGACTTTCGAATCCATATTTCCAGCTTGCCAAGGTCGTCATGATCGGCATGTTTTGAGTCGTCAACTCGTAATGCCCAGGCTGGTACAAGTCCGCGATCTCGCCATCATGCACCAGCACCGCGACTTGCCCGGGACGGACGATCAGATGCGCGCCGTTTTTGATTTCATTGTTGTAGCGAGGGAACCGCCAAACCAAGGTGTGGTTGGAATCATCGATCCATTCGATGATGTCGATCAGTTCGCCACGAAGCTTATCAAAGAGTCCCATGTGCCTACCGTTTATCAAACGAGATTGAAATAAGATGCGGAGAATCGGATGACCGCAGGTATCGAGGAAATTTTGCAACCCCGACCAGCCTTTCCCTTTTGGTTCGCTCCACCTCTAGCGGCTTTCTACGTCCAGCGGTGTCATTCTAACGGGCTTCCCGTCATCAGCATACCACGAACGCGCAGCTTAACCGGCGACGCGTGCCCAATGCCATCTACTTTGGCAACCATTGGGGGATGCTCAAGTAGTGGGATTCGCCAGAATTCCCATCTTTGCTGTTGAAACATCAGGAACTCTGGCGAGTCCCACTACGAAAGTAGATGGCATTGGGCGCGGGGCCCAATGATCAACTGGCACCAAAAAATGGCGAAGGGGCGCATCGAGATTAAATTTTTCCGAAGCTAGTGGGATATGTGCACTATCCGAATTGCATCACCGATGCAGCCGACATACGCCTCGGCACGCATCATCCGGCGCAGCAAGGTTCGCCACCAGCCAAGAAAGGTTATGATCAGGGCGAACGCTGTCTCGCATTGCCGTCATTCACTCGTCAAAAAATCCATGGCCGAAACCAACGAATCCCCACCGAACACTTTCTTCATTGAAGTCTCCGGAGCCGGGCTTCCCGAAGTGGATGGACTTTTTGTCCCCTCGACCGCACCTCCGGCGAAGTCGGAATCGGGCACGGTTTCCAGCCTGGGCTACTGGAACGGCAAGATGGCCTGGGACCGTGCCGACGGAAAGGCTGCCCGAAGCCCCGCAATCTCCTACTCCAACAGCTATCAATCGTGGCGAATCTGTCGGCTCGACGGACATCTTGCCTACGACATGACATGCGACGACGATCTGCCGCCGACCGACCGCGAATGGCACGTCTATAAAAAAGGGGTCGCACCGGCTCCGAAATTGGTCCTGCATCACTTCGACCCGCGACTGCCTTGCCCCAAACCCAACGTCGTCTTCGTGCTCGGTGGCCCCGGCGCCGGGAAAGGAACGATGTGTGAGCTCGCCGAATCACAACTTGGCTGGACTCATCTATCGACTGGCGATCTGCTCCGCGACCAGCAACAGTCGGGTGGGCCGACTGCGGCGATCATCGACAAATTCATCACAGCGGGCCAATTGGTTCCCAACGAAATCATCGTCACGCTGCTCAAAGACGCGATGGAGCAGGTGACGCGAACAACAGGAAAAAAGAACTTCCTGCTCGATGGCTTTCCCCGCTCGTTGGCGAACCTCGAAGCGTGGTACGAGATCTTCGGCCGTGATGCGGAACTGCCCAAGATGCTGTACTTCGAATGCCCGTACGCTGTCCTGGAAAAGCGAGTTTTGGGACGTGCCAAGTACAGCGGCCGAAGCGACGACAATGTCGAAAGCTTGAAGCTGAGATTTGACACCTACAAAGCCGAGACGTTGCCGACCGTTGAGTTATTCAGAAACTCAGGCAAATGCATTGAGCTGGACACCAGCTTGGATCGCCAGTCCGTGTACACGCTTGTCGCCAGCCATTTGGCGGAATTCACCGAGCCTCAATTCACTGCCAAACCGCTCAGCGAGAGGGCAGAGATGCTTCTCGGACTCAGACCGTTCCCAAGCAAAGGAAAATAAAGGAAGCTGGCGATCACGCAGCAAATAGCAAAGCCACCCCTCCGCGAAAATACCCTGCGTCAAAGATCCGATTCAGTTCAGGGGAAGCAAGTGAAATCATTACGAGCTTCCAGCTAGCAACCCCACGGTAAAAACGGATCCAACAGTCGGCGAAGCCAACGAGGATGTGCCGTTTATTTGGATAGGTTCGACGAGACCGAAAGCGAAGCTGACTACGTTGTCTCCCTCAAATTTGGCACAGAGGGATGTGGATATTGGCAGAATAATTGATGGGCAAAATGATTTCCAGCAACGAGATGCGAGGGGAGAGGCTTCGCTAGGGCCAAGTCTTGTGTTCGGTTTTCAACTACGAGCGGCAGGCGAGTATTCAGTAACCGAAGCCACTCTATCAAAAACTCAGAGGGACCGATTACTGTCATCCATGAGTTCAGTGTCCATCACGGGAGACCGATCATCTCGTGATCGTCCAAAGCAACTCGGCTGCCCTGATCGGGCTGCCCTGATCAGATTGCTCGGCGCGATCGAAGTGCACACGGTAGAATTGACGAAGCACGAATTGGAT
>NZ_ANOG01000548.1 GCF_000346295.1 Rhodopirellula maiorica SM1
CAAGGTCGTGAATTCCTAATCCCCAGGAGGCTAACACGTCGAATGCTGTATCGAGCTTGCCATTGCTGTGGATTGATTCATCGGTTGCCGGTGATGCAGCCAGGCGACCGCGCCCAATGCACGCGGTGCAAATCGATCCTCGCTGACGCAACACCGTCACACCAAAGTGCCAGCCGGACGGCGGCGGCCTCGGTTGCCGCATTCATTCTTTTTTGGCCTGCCGTGCTGCTTCCGATCCTCGAGATTGAGCGGTTGGGGCAACGCAACGAACAGAGTATCCTGAGCGGCATACTTGATTTGTTCCATCACGGAAACTACTTCGTCGGCGGCGTGGTGCTGCTGTTTTCGATCCTCTTTCCGCTCACCAAAATCGTATTGCTGGTGGAACTCAGCTGGCTCGAAGTACTACAGCGGCGACACAAGGCGTTCACGCTGCGACTGATGGAACACGTTGGCAAATGGAGCATGATGGACGTGATGCTGTTGGCATTTTTGGTAATGATGGTGAAGCTTGGCAACCTCGTTCATTTTCAATTTGGCCCCGCAGTGATTGCGTTCACGCTGTGTGTTGCCATGAGCATGATCGCATCGTTGTCGTTTGACCCTCATTCGATTTGGGAAGAAACAGAATGAGTGATCACGACAAGAACCATTCCGATTTTCCCACGGCGGAAATTGCCAAGCCACAGCCCGCGTGGATCCGCCGCCATTCGCCCATGTGGATTCTGACGCTGGCGTGCCTCGTGATCGCGATCGGACTCACTTGGTACTCCTCTGCAGCACCGGGGACACCGATTGTTTTACATTTTGACGACGGCCACGGTTTGAAACCGGGCGATCCGATTCGTCATCGTGGAATCCAAATTGGCGTGGTCGAAAAAGTTTCGCTTCGCCAAGACCTAAACGGAATCGATGTCACGGCAATCTTGGACCAAGCGTCATCGACGGTCGCTTGCGAAGGATCTCGGTTTTGGATCGTCCGTCCTGAAGTTGGCATGACGGGCGTCAGCGGATTAGAAACCGCCGTGGGACCAAAATACATCGCCGTGATTCCTGGCGATCCCACACAGAAACAATTTGAGTTCACCGGACTCACTTCAAGGCCGCCCGACGACTTGGGACGTGGCGGAATGGAACTGGTATTAAGAGGCGACGATCGCTGGGGCGTTTATCCTGGATCGCCGCTGACGTGGCGAGGGATCGACGTCGGCCAAGTACTCTCGAGCAGTCTGTCGCCCGACGCAATGCATGTGGATATCCGCGTTCGTGTGGACCAACGGCACACCCGATTGCTTTCGAGAAATTCAAAGTTCTGGGTGACCAGCGGGGTGCAAATGGGGTTGGACGTCACCGGGTTTGAATTCTCTGCCGAATCGTTGACAACAATCGCGCGAGGCGGAATCGCTTTCATGACCCCCGGACCGGCAATCTCGGACGACGATGTCCAACCCGGCGATGTCTTTACGCTGTACCGACGGCGTGACGACGCTTGGCTTGAATCGGCAACGCCGCTGAATCTGCTGGCCCACGGGCCGCCTCCGATGGGAACCGTGGTTGCGACGTGGAAACAGTCCTATTTTGGGATCACCCGAACGCGATCGGATCGCGCTGCATGTCTCGCCGTTGCGTTGCCGGACCAGGGGCAAGGGATCCTTGTTCCTGCGGATCTGATCGCGAATAAATCAAACGCAGCAGAGGGCTCGTTTCAACTGAATTACCAAGCAAACGGTGCCGATTCCGTTCTCGATGCTCCTGCATCTCCCGCATCACCGGATGGCATCTTGGTATTCCAAGTTGCGGACAGCGAAATCCCGCAAAACCAAATCATTACCGCCGACCGAATACGAATTCCGCAAAGCCCCGAAGACTGCTTTGCCGTCAACCGACGTTCCGGTGACGATCAATCCGACGTGGTGATCGAAATGATCGGTGCCGAGCAACTAGGGGACAATGGCAGCCTTTGGGATTGCCGCGAAGCCAAGTTCAGCCGCGAGGTTTGGCACGGCGCCGCTGTCATATCAAGCCGAGACGAAAAGCTGATCGGGGTGCTGTTGGTCAACGAAAAAGGGGTACAAATAGCGCCGCTCACCGACCTGCCGGACGGCACGGGCAGCCCCGCTCGCTAGGTAAGGAATTGTTGCAAAACTTAGATCAACAACCTCCTATCGCGTCATCCTACCATCGCTTGGGTGTATAAATAACCTCTGTGATTCGCCAGTGAGGGCTCGCCAAACGAGCTAGCATGGCGACTTCGATTCCGAAACCTCTTATCGCAAAAGAGTTTTACCATGGCACTGTGGTCACCCAACAAAGAGCCTCAAGGATTGGTCCCCATCACTTGGCAGCGAAAGCTTTGCCGGTGGACGACATACGGAGTCGTGCTCGTCGCTTGCTCGCTGTCGATCCCGATGACAGCATCAACGTGCTTTGCGGATGACAAAGCGGACGCGGCAAGCGAGACCAGCACCAGCGAGGAAGAAAAAGCGAAGGAAGAAGAAGAGGTCAAACCGATCGAAATCCCCGATGGATCCGCAGAAGAATTGTTCGAGTTTATCGAAAAGATCAAAAGCGAACGTGGTCGCACACTCGAAACCGTCATGCGATCAATGCAAGGCGTCGTGGATACCACCGACAAAATTCGTGAGATCGAAGACATCTCGCTCGAAGATGAGCTGAAAGCGATCAATGAAGCGTTGATGGCACAGGCGATGTTGGCACGCTTCTCACCCGAGGCTCGAGATCGACTGGCCAGCTACATCGACGAATTGGCGAAGGACCCGCGCGCTGAGATTCAGCGACTCGCTGCTGCGGAACAACTCAAGCAAGAAATCCAATCGGTCCGCACCGCGTCGGATGAGAAAAAACGTGAACTTGTCGACAAGGTGTTGGCGATCATTGACGACGGCGGGATCGACCAAACGAACTATCGTATGGCGTCGCAACTCGCTTATGCACTTGGTTACGGTGACAACACCGAACTGGCGGCTTCGTTCTACGAATCGCTTGCCTCGCGTTTGGAGGATGCCGAGGACGCCAAGTTGCGTGAAGCGGCACCGCGAGCCGCGGGTGCGGCGCGTCGTTTGCGATTGCCCGGCAATTTCTTTGAACTCAGTGGAACCACCGCCGATGGCGAAACGTTTGATTGGAGTTCCTATCGTGGCAAAGTCGTACTTGTCGATTATTGGGCCAGCTGGTGTGGGCCGTGCCGCGGCGAAGTTCCCAACATGAAGAAGAACCTTGAAAAATTCGGCGATGCCGGATTTGCCATTGTAGGAATCAACATGGACAGCACCCAAGAGGCGTTCGAGTCCTACGTCGAAAAAGAAGAGATCCCCTGGGTGAACTTGGTCAACTTTGACGCGGAAAGCAAAGGATGGCAGCATCCGATGGCGGTGCATTACGGCGTCTC
>NZ_ANOG01000549.1 GCF_000346295.1 Rhodopirellula maiorica SM1
ACCAGGAACTCTGGCGAGTCCCACTACGAAAGTAGATGGCATTGAGCTTGCGGCCTGCCGCTAAAAGCTCGCAAATCACGGGGGGATAAATGCTTCACAGCGTTGCGTTTGGGCACGCGGCCAACATGCCGAAAGACTCCTGTCTAGCTGCTTAGCAGAAGGCAGCGGCGTGGCGGTTGCCGCCGAGCCGAGCCTTTTCGTCAACCACAGAATGGTTGCGGCGACCTTAATAGGCTTTTGCAAAGATTGCTTTTTGGGTGGCCGGTCGGCCGGTGGCAAAGCAGACGCCGCCGCTTGCGTCTTGATCGCGTGGAATGCAGCGGATCGTGACCTTCAGCTCTTTGAGCAGTTCGTCAATCGAGGCTTCGTCCGCGAAATAGCAGGTTGCGAAACCGCCGTGGATTTCCGGTTGTTCTTCGTTTTTGGGCGTAAAGAACGCGCGGAAATCGGCTTCGTTGTCGATCGTGACGGTGTTCTCTTCACGCAACTTCAATGCGCGGTCGAACAGGTTCTGCTGCATCTCGCCCAGGATCGTCGCGACGGTGGCGACGAACTCTCCGCGCGGTAACCCCACACTCTTGGGTTGATCGCGGCGTCCTACGAAAACCGAATTTTTCTCGATGTCTTTCGGCCCGACTTCCACGCGAAGTGGCACGCCGCGTTTGACGTGGTGCCATTTCTTTTCACCTCCGCGCATGTCTCGGTCATCGACTTCGACGCGGATGGGCGTTCCTGCATACGACTGGGCCGTCAATTCGTTTCGCAGCGTCTCGACGTACTGCATCACTTCGGTTCGCTGCGACGGATCGCGATAGATCGGCAAGATCACGATTTGTGCCGGGGCCAAACGTGGTGGCAGCACGAAGCCATCATCGTCGCTATGCGTCATGATCAACGCGCCGACGAGTCGTGTCGAAACGCCCCAGGATGTGGTCCAGGCAAACTCTCGCTCGCCCGCTTCGGACTGGAACACGATCTCCTGTGCCTTAGAGAAATTTTGGCCCAGAAAGTGGCTGGTTCCTGCCTGCAGTGCTTTGCGATCTTGCATCATCGCTTCGATCGTCAGCGTGTCGACGGCACCGGGAAAGCGTTCCGCTGCTGTTTTGCTGCCGACAATGACCGGCATCGCCATCCAATTTTCGGCAAAATCGGCGTACACATCGATCATCCGCTCGGTTTCTTCGATCGCTTCTTCGGAGGTCGCGTGAACGGTATGCCCTTCCTGCCACAAGAATTCGGCGGTCCGCAAGAACATCCGCGTTCGCATCTCCCAACGCATCACGTTGGCCCATTGATTGATCAAAATCGGTAGATCGCGGTAACTCTGGACCCACTTGGCATAGGTTGCCCCGATGATCGTTTCGCTGGTGGGACGAATGATTAGCGGTTCTTCGAGCTTACCGGCGGGCCGCAAACCCCCGGCGGGATCGGGTTCGAGACGATGGTGCGTGACGACCGCGCATTCCTTGGCGAATCCCTCGACGTGCTCGGCTTCTTTTTCAAGGAAGCTCATGGGAATCAATAGCGGGAAATAGGCGTTTTGATGCCCTGTCGCTTT
>NZ_ANOG01000550.1 GCF_000346295.1 Rhodopirellula maiorica SM1
CCCGAGCGGAGATCGATTGGGCGAGGGAGGTTTGATGGGGAGCTTCCAATTGCCCGCTCCGCCGGGGCAAGCCCGTAGCGGAAGCGAAAAGAGTCTGCGCGAGCCTCTCGGCCGTTTTCATCTTCCTACGTCCATTTTCCTACCAAACCTGTGACGCCACGCTCAGCATCGCCATTGCCATTGTCATGGTCTGTCGCCATCGAACAGACGAATCGGAGCGTGAGAAGACCTGTCGTCGCGTTGCGACTACTTCGCTTGGTCCATGCTTCCATGGACTTGCGTCCGTGGCTATCACAAGCCATCGCGTTGCGATTCAGTGTGTCAAATTAGATTCGTTACTAAAACGATCGATGTCCCGATGGTTTCCTTAGAACAACCCTGGCAGACAAAATCCCGCCGCGAAACGGCTCACTTAAACATGTTTTTTACGTTTAGCCCCTTCGGGATAATCTTGGCTCTTTAGCAATTGGCGGGGCCTCCAGCAGATCGTACTCGTACTCGTACTCAGCGAAGCGGTACTCGTACCCCTACTCGATTACAGCGGGTTCGACGATGTCCACTTCGCTGGACGGCAAGTACGAGTACCGTCTTGCGGACTGAGCACGAGCACGTACCTAAAGCTATTAATTTCAGCGGAAAACTTTAAGGTGGGATCGTGCCCGTTGCAGGTGCTTACGGCGTCTGGTCGCCGCGATATTGGGCGGTTGCGCCGGTCGTGAGCCCATCGAACCGTGATTCGACGGAGCGTGTGGCGGATTCGAGCGACGGTCGGCAATTTCCTCAGGCAATCCCCTGGCGAACATCGGGGGAGGATTACAACAACAAGTGGGCGACTTTCTCTTCGTCGCTGATGGCATCGACCGCAGTTCCCCTGCATTAGAGCGGTGCCTTCCCCCTGCAAGGATTGCTGGTGCTGTATTGCGTTGCCGAATCGGCATGAACACGGCGGGGGGGAGCGTCCATCCCGTTGCATCGAGCGTTGACGCAATTAAGGTTTTGGAACAAAAGGTTCGCACAGAGCCGTTCGTAAATGAATAAACGCTGATCCGCTGCGGGAATTTGAAATGGTTTTTCCCAATGCGGTTGAAAGTTGGCGTAAAACAATGAGACAAGTGAACTTGAACATCCCACCCGCTATGACAGTCCGACATCCCCTGCCCTGCCTTGGACTGCTGCCCACCCACGTCTGTCTTGGCATCTCGCTGCTGTTCTGTAGTGTTTTGCTAGGTTGCAGTGACACGAATCCTGGCCCTCCCGAAATGCCTCCACCGACCGTCACGGTTGCCAAGCCGGTGACTAAGAAGATCGTCGAATGGGACGCGTTTACCGGTCGATTAGAGGCGGTGGATTTTGTCGAAGTCCGTGCGCGTGTCAGCGGCTACCTAAAATCAATTCATTTTGACGAAGGCCAAATTGTCGATACCGGCGATCTGTTGTTCGTGATCGACCCGCGCCCCTTCGAAGCGGAGCTCAATGGTGCGGTTGCGGCACTGAACCAAGCCGAGTCTCAGTTGAAACGGGCCAACGCGGGACTGGAGAGCGCGCGAGCACAGCATCATCAATCCGAAGCAGGAATGCAGTTAGCGAAGACGCGAATCGAGCGAGCGCGGGCTCTCGAAGCCCAGAACGCGGTTTCGATCGAAGAGCTCGATCAGCGTTCCGCCGAGTTTCTGCAGGCCGAAGCGGACTTGGAATCCAGTGCGGCGGGGATCAGTTCGGCAGAAGCGGAGATTGCGACCGCCGAGGCTGCGATCGAATCGGCCCGCGCCGGCGTTGAAACGGCCAAGTTGAACTTGGACTATACCCAGATTCGTGCCCCCGTTAGCGGACGGATCAGCCGCCAATATGTGACCGAAGGCAACCTCGTCAGCGGTGGCACCGCGACGTCGACTCTATTGACAACGATCACCTCGGTCGACCCGATCTACTGTACGTTTGACGTCAACGAGCAGGACGTTTTGAAGTACATTCGCTTGGCCCAAATCGGCGAACGCAAAAGTTCTCGCGAGGTCAAAAATCCCGTTTTCCTCGGTTTGGTCGACGAATCCGGATTTCCTCACGAAGGGCACATGGACTTTGTCGATAACCATTTCGACGTCGATACCGCCAGCATGCGTGCACGCGGCGTGATTCCCAATCATGATCGAGTGCTGCTGCCGGGAATGTTCGCTCGGATTCGGATCCCCGGCAGTGCCGCACACCGAGGAGTATTGGTGCCCGATTCGGCGATCGGCACTGACCAATCGTCTCAATACGTCTATATCGTGGTCGACGATGTGATTGAGCGGCGTAGCGTCAAGCTTGGTCCGATGGTCGATGGACTTCGCGTCGTGCGTGAGGGACTCAGCGGTACCGAGACTCTTGTCATCCAGGGGTTACTGCAATCGCGACCCGACATGACGGTGCAAGTCAAACAAGGGACGATCGAAGTGGTTGAGGATGGATTGCCCGACGACTATCAGCCGTTGCCGCCGGAGAAATGGATGTCGCGAGTTCCCGATCCGCAGCCGGTTTCCAGTACGATCCAAGCCAACGCGACGATCGGGTTGGACTCGCCGCCGCAACCTACGGGGGAAGCACGATGAAGTTTCCACATTTCTTTATTGAGCGGCCGATCTTCGCTACGGTGCTTTCGTTCGTGATTGTGCTGGTCGGCGGGATTACCTACTTCTCGCTTCCGGTTTCACAGTATCCTCCGGTGGCTCCGCCGCAGATCGTTGTCCGTGCCAGTTTTCCTGGGGCGACTCCCGACGTCATCGCCGATACTGTCGCGACCCCGATCGAACAAGAGATGAACGGCGTCGATGACATGCTCTATATGGAGTCGTCATCGAGTGCCGATGGCACAATGCAGTTGACCGTGACGTTCAAACTGGGCACGGATCTTGATGATGCTCAGGTCTTGGTCCAGAACCGTGTCGCGGTGGCCGAATCTCGTTTGCCCGAACAAGTGCGTCAGATTGGGGTGACCACCAAGAAGCTGATTCCTGACATGTTGATGGTGGTGCATCTAAATTCACCTGATGATAGTCGCGATCAGCTGTATATCAGTAACTATGCGTTCTTGAATGTTCGCGATGCATTGATGCGACTCGATGGCGTTGGCGATATTCGGATTGCCGGTGGCAACGAATACGCGATGCGGATTTGGTTGGACATCGAAAAGATGACTCACGTCGATCTGACCGCTGGGGATGTCATCGAGGCGGTCCGTCAACAAAATATTCAGGTCGCAGCGGGAGTGATCGGTCAACCGCCGATCGACCAAACTGGCGCGTTCCAGTTGAACGTGACGACTCAGGGGCGTTTGCGAGAATCGGACGAATTCGGCGACATCATCGTCAAACGTGGTGATGATGGGCGGGTCACACGATTGAGTGACGTGGCGCGAATCGAGTTAGGCGCCCAGGACTATTCGCGGCTCAGCTATCTCGATGGCAAACCGGCGATCGCGGTGCTCGTGTATCAGCGACCTGGCACCAATGCAGTTGATACCGCCGAGGAAGTGAAGCGGACGATGCGAGAAATCGCCGCCGATTTTCCTCAGGGGATCGGCTACGAGATCGCCTACAACCCGACCGACTTTGTGGAAGAGTCGATCTCGGAGGTTTTCAATACGCTGTTCATTACCACCGCGTTTGTGGTGTTGACGGTCTTTCTGTTTTTGCACGGTTGGCGACCGACGATTATCCCAGTGATCGCGATTCCCATTTCGTTGATCGGTACCTTTGCCGCGATGCAGAGTCTCGGCGTCACGCTGAATACATTGTCATTGTTTGGATTGGTGCTGGCGATCGGAATTGTCGTGGACGATGCGATTGTTGTCGTCGAGAACGTCGAGCGGCTCATTGCGCAGGGCATGTCGCCACGCGCCGCGACCCATAAAGCGATGGACGAAGTCGGATCGGCGTTGATCGCGACGACGTTGGTGTTGATCGCGGTCTTTGTGCCGACCATCTTTGTCCCCAGTATCAGTGGCCAGTTCTATCAACAATTCGCGTTGACGATCGCGATCTCGACTGCATTTTCAACCTTCGTTTCGCTGACGCTCAGCCCCGCGCTATGTGCGATCTTGTTGAAACCCAAAGGAGCGGAGAAGCATGGCGTCTCGCGAGTGGGGGACTTTTTGTTTGGTTGGTTCTTCCGACTGTTCAACCGATTCTTTGATGTGACCAGCAATATATACGCTGGGATCGTCGCACGAATTGTACGGATGACGGCGGTGTCGCTGCTGTTGTACGCAGGTCTGTTGGTTTGTACATGGTATAGCTTCGGAATGGTCCCCCAAGGCTTCATTCCTCAGCAGGACCAAGGCTATGTGATCGTCAGCATTCGTTTGCCCGATGGTGCCTCGTTGGCCCGCACCGATGAAGTGACCCGCCGGGTCGCCGAGCTTGGCGGTAGCATCGACGGGGTCGCCCATGCGGTTGGAATCGCGGGGCTTTCAGGAGCGACATTTACGATCAGCCCCAATGCGGCCGTGACGTTTCTGCCGCTAGAAGACGCCAAGGAACGAGCGGCACGCGGTCGCGGAATCGATGCGATTGTTGCCGATTTGCGACACAAGGTTTCTGATATTAACGAGGCTCAGATCTTCGTCATCCCTCCGCCCCCGGTGCGTGGTATCGGACGCGGTGGCGGGTTCAAAATGTATGTGCAAGACCGCCGAGGTGCTGGCACCGAGGTGTTGAATCAGGTGACCGAAACGATGGTTGCACAGGCCAACCAGCAACCGGGAATCACGCAGGCATTTTCGAATCTGCGAGTCAGTGTGCCTCAGATCTATACCGACGTGGATCGCGATAAGTCCGAAATGCTCGACGTGCCGGTGAACGACGTGTTCGAGGCGCTACAGATTTATCTCGGCTCGCTCTATGTCAACGATTTCAACTTTCTTGGGCGTACCTATCGAGTCACTGCGCAAGCGGAACCCGAGTTTCGAGATGAGCCAAGTGATATTTTGCGTTTGCGAACTCGCAGTGCTCGTGGCGCTTCGGTTTCGCTCGGTTCGATCGTTGAGCTGAAGCAAATCGCCGGTCCTGATCGTTTGGTACGCTACAATTTGTATCCGGCCGCCGACATCAATGGCACCACGGTCCCTGGATTTAGCACCGGTCAGTCATTGACGACGATGGAAGATCTTGCGGCTATCAATCTTCCGCCGGGCTTTGGTTTTGAATGGACTGAACTTGCGTTCCAGGAACGTCAGGCCGGAAACACAATCATGTTTCTGTTCCCGTTGGCGGTGTTGTTTGTCTTCCTCGCGCTGGCGGCACAATACGAAAGTTGGCTATTGCCGCTGGCGATCATCTTGATCGTGCCATTGTGTTTGTTGTTTGCCATTCTCGGTGTTTGGTTCCGAGGCATGGAAAACAACATTTTGACTCAGATTGGTTTTATCGTGCTTGTTGGATTGGCGTGTAAAAACGCGATTCTGATTGTGGAGTTTGCCAAAGCCGAAGAGGATGCCGGGAAAGATCGATTTCAAGCTGCGATCGACGCATGCCGATTACGCCTGCGTCCGATTTTGATGACGGCGTTTTCGTTCATCTTAGGTGTCATCCCCTTGCTGATCGCCACCGGGGCTGGGTTTGAGATGCGACGCGTCCTAGGGACGGCGGTGTTTAGTGGCATGTTGGGCGTGACGATCTTTGGCTTGTTTTTGACCCCGGTGTTCTACGTCGTGCTTCGTGGTTTCACACGTAAAAAGGCACTTACATTGTCAGCAGGTGAAACATCACCACTGCTCGCGTTGGAGGCGGATGAAGCCGTCGATGCTGATTCGACTGCGGCTGCGACAATTATGTCGGAATCGAGTGAATCGCAACCCACCGATTCGGCGAGCGAGGATGCGGATCGAAGCGAAAGCTCGGCTTCGACCAGCCAATCGTAGAGTCACCCACGTCCCAAGATGGCATTATCGCGTGCGGCTTTCCTCAGCTGTGCCTTGAGTCCCGCACGCATAAAAGGCACACGCATCGTTTGTCGTGTTTTCTGGCTTCGGCGAACGATTTTCTCGGCTTTGGGCTCCCCCGGACGCGGCGAGTGGCCACCAGAACACCGCTTTTTGCGAGGTTTTGTACTTGCAACGGGGACGAAGGCTTTCTTATTTGCAATCTACGGTGAAATAAATTACAATCCCCCCGGCGGGGTCGGCTAATCCGACGCTTCCAGACCCCCATAGTGGGGCTTTTCAATGTGGATTCTAAACTTATCAAATTGGGCAGCAGTGTAGATAAGGCAGGGAGGCATCACTTCGACAGTGATTTCCGAAACCAAAGGCGAAAAATCGTTTTCACGTTTGCCGGTTTCTGCTTCTGGCGTCTTTATCAAGACATTCATCATGTCCTGCCGTGATCGGACCGCGACCGAATGACCGATTGCAAATAGGAGTCAACTTCATGCGAAAAACCAAGAGCCAACCTTGGATGCTGGGGCGTGTACCGCACGGTTTTTGGGATCTAGCCGAAAACCGACTCGCCTACATGAGTTGGCTCGGTGAGCAGCTCGGTTACGCGAAGCCTGATGATTGGTATGGAATTCAGCAAAAACATTTCAAGCAAAACTATGGCGGCGGGTTGTTAGCGTCTCACTACAGTGATTCGCCTCAAAATGCGGTACGCGAGTTCATGCCAAGACGAAAATGGCACTCGTGGTTGTTTTCTCGCGCCACGAACGGGTATTGGCAGAAACCCGAGAATCGTCGTGAGTTCATGTTGTGGCTCGAAAAACAACTGGGCATTCAAGGCAAAGAAGACTGGTATCGCGTGACCAAAAACGACTTTACCCGTCATGGCGGCCTTGGGCTGTTGAACAATTATTACGGTTGCAGCGTCGCTGCGGCGCTGCATGAGTTCAAACCTCTGATGCAATTGGATGAATGGAGATTCGAAACCGTACCCCAGGGGTTTTGGAACGACCTCGAAAACCGTCGTCGCTACATGGATTGGTTGGGATTTAAACTCAAAATTCGCACGCCTGAACTATGGTACGGCGTTTCGGTACATGACATCCGAGAACACTATGGAACCACGCTTCTGACGATGTGCGGTGGATCGATCTATCGCATGGTTAGTGAATATTTGCCAAAATTTCCGTGGAAACCGTGGCTGTTCCATTACACCCCAAGCGGGTATTGGGAAGATGATAAAAATCGAAAAGAATATCTTCAGTGGTTGGGCAAAGAGCTGGGGTATCGCACCCCAAAAGATTGGTACCAATTAAGGGAGCATCACTTTTTAAGGTCCGGCGGCAGTTGGTTGTTCGCCAAGTATTACGGTTACTCGCCACTTCGCGCCGCCGAAGAACGGTATCCGAAATACAAATGGAATCCAGATCGTTTTCGCTCGGCAGGTAAGTCGCACGCTAGCGAGAAAGCTCTCGCGACTGAGAAAAACAGCGAGACTGAGAAAGCGGGCGTGACTGCGAAGACTGCCGCGTCAGCGAAACGCCGTTCGACCAAGAAAACGCTGACGACTAAGAAAACACGTCGAAAACCAGCGGCCGGTTGTGTCGCGTAGACCGCGGTGTCGTGTGGCGAATCGGATCGTTCGGCGTCAAGTGTTTACGCCGTAGTGGACGAGCCTACGAGTCCCGTCAGACAATTGCGGGGATTCGTCCACTACCGCTTTCCTCCACTACTGGCTGGATAGATCGAGCGAGCCGCCGCATGTTGGAGCGGATTGGCTCGATTGAACATAGCTTCGATTGGCTTGTTTGGCACCATCGCTACGGCGGATTTGTTCCTCGATTTCTCCGCGATTCTTGGTCAACTGTTGCTCGCAATCGCTTTCGATTTTCATCAGTTCCATCAGCATCGATTCGGTTTCTTCGTGCTGAGCTCGGCACTCGCTCCGCATCTCGCGGGATGCCCATTGCCGCGATTCCGGATCGTCTCCGATCGCCGTGTGCAATCGTTTGGAAAGTTCGCTGAGCACGCTCAGCGGTTGTTGTTTCTGCGATAGCAGCTGCATCAGCTCGTTCATTCGTCCGGATTGCACCGCCGCTAATTGGGCGTGCCCAAGTTCGACCAATTGCAGCGCTGCTGCGTGCCGTTGTTGGACGAGGCTGGAAAGTTCATCACTGTTCATCGTATCGACGCTCGAGGTGACTGATTTTGGGAGTCAATGGGTGGAAGGCAACGGATCGAGTGGAGGATTGTTTCGGACCTGTGTGTTCGGCGAGACGCCGCGAGTGACGAGTTACACGCCACCGCCGGGATCACGCATGCCTGCGGTCATCCAAGCGATCATTTTTTCCCATCCCGCGCGGTCATAACGTGTGGTGCGTTTAAACTCGTCGTCCAATTTCGGAGGAATCTGTTTCAGCACCACGCCTGCTTGCCGGATCAATAGGTCGGCTTCACGACGTCGTCCCAGTTCGCGGACGCAGCGAGCTTGGCCGAGGATCGCTTCCAATGCGGGCGGCTGGTTCATGTAACGCAGCGATACGGTTCGATAGGCGGTAGCGGCTTCTTCGAACTGCCCCATTTCCTTGAGCGTATCAGCTTCGGCCATCATGCAATTTCGCAGCAGTGCTTGGGCATCGTTGGTCAGTTTTTGTTCTTCTTCTCGCCGCATAATCCGTTCTTTTAGTTCACGGAATCCGTCCAACGCGGCATTCAATTCGGATTCGACTTTGGTTCGCATGGCGCGACGCGCCGCATCGAGAATGTCGGTCGATTGTGCTTCGAGCCGAGGCCACTGCGCCGAAAGAATGTGCGAGCGGGCTGCCAGATAGGCGGCCGCGTCAGCACGGGGTGCGGGTTGATAACGCAACACGGCTTCGTCGAGTCGGCGAATTGCTGCGTCGAGAATCGGTTGGTTTTCTTGTAACAGTTTTGCTCGTTCGGGTGGATCGGCGTGTTCTGCGAGCAGGTGATTCTTGTAGCTTTTTTGATAAAGAATTTCGGCCAACGTGAACAGCGAATCACGCCACGCCGGGCTTTGCGGCGTCAATTCACCGTCTTGCAAATTGTCGATCAAATAGCCACGTGCTTTTTCAATGTCGCCGGTCTCCGAATACGCCAACGCCATCAGCAGTCGTGCATCGTAGCGCAGCGGGTCACGTGGGTATTCGACGATGACTGTTTCCAACGCTTTGATCGCGCCCTCAGGTTGGCTTTCCGCTAATAACGCCCGACCCATCGCGATTAGCCCACGCGGTTGACGTTGCCGTTCCTCGTAGCGGAGGTAGGATCGAAGCAAGCGAATACTGCGTTCGAAATGGCGACCCTGCTGGTATGAATCGATAGCCGCCCATTGGGTTTTGATGTAGCGAGGGGTATCAAAGTCGAGCTCGGCGGCTTGGGTAAAGGCATCGCCGGCTTGGCGAAAGCGTCTGCGAGCGAGCGATGCGGCAGCGGGAGAGATCTCGCCGTTCAGTTGGGTACCTGCGCGTAGCGTGCTGGCTGCCCACTCGCGAAACGCAATGCCTTCTTGCATCAATGCCGCCGAACGCGTGAAGATCGGCGGCAAGCTGCGAGCCACATCGATCGTTTCTTGGTAAGCCGATTGGTCACGCAGTTTTTCCAGCGCGGCGATCAGGCGGCGACGAAATTCGACCAGCGAAACCATCGTGGGGTCAAAGCCTCGCAGATCACCCATCTCTCGCATCATGTAACGAATCGTTTGGACTAACTCGAGACCAAGTCCAAGTGCCGCGAGCTGTTCGATCTCTTCGAGACCACTGATGATCGCAGCGCCGCCAAAGGGGCGTTGTTGCCGCGTGGCACTCCACTGCGATAGTGCTTGATTCGGCATGCCTTGGCATTGATAGGCGCGTCCTGCCCAAATTCTCGCCTCCGATGCGATCTGTGGTGCCGCTTCACGTTGTAGATCGAACAGTGCCATCATCGTGGGGGCCAGTGCCGTGATGACTTCTTCACGGCTATCCGACGGATTGACTGGTTGTTTGCCATACCGCCCGATCGCTTTACGAATTTGCACCACGCCGTGTGCCAGTTTGAAGCGATGTTGGAATCCGATATACGAAGCTTGTTTGGTCAAATCCGCCTCGGCGATCGCTTGCTTTCCTCGCTCGATCGCCTGTTCGGCTTCGACGTAGCGTCCCAATCGCGTCAATGCATCAATTTGAATCAAATTGGCTTCGAATCGCTGCTCCAGCCGGAGTGTTTTGTCCGCCAGGATCGCTGCGATCGTTTCAAGTGCGAGCTCGGGGTTGGGGTCGCGGGTACGAAGCAGAGTTTCTGCCAGCAACGGTAAGAGTTCTCGCCGCAATGTCGGATCCAATACGATCAGCTCCTCAAACAGAGCTGCGGCACGGTCGAATTCCCCCAGTTGGAAATAGGATTCGGCGAGTAAACGTTTGCCGTCGACCTCGCGGCCCACTGGCAATCCTTTTTCTACCGCCGCTTTGAAGTCAGGGATGGCGGCGATCAAGATTTCGCGGCGTTCGCGATTGTCATCGGTTTCGCGAGCCCGCACCACCTCGCCCGCACTGATTAGGAATTGACGTAATTTTCGCCATTCCGCAAGCGGATCTTCGTTTTCGTCATCTCCGTCGGACGCATTGCCGTTTGCGTCGTCATCGGGCAATTCTTCGCCCAGATCGACCGACTGAGCGAGCCGGCCGGCCACAATCGCATTGCCTGCAATGTATTCACGTGAGGCAATTTTCAGGGTTTCGATGGCGTCGGGAGGACCACTGCCGAACCAGATCGAAAAAACAGTCCCAAACCCCAAGATGGCGATCGCGGCAGCAAGCACCATGAGCGAAGTGGTGATCTTGTCACGACTTACCGTCGGTTGGCTTTTGTCGGTTGGATCTGCCTTTTTTTCAGCCACCTTTGACTCAGAACCGTTTGCTTGGTTTGGATGCGTCGGGGGAACGCGATGCGATTTTGCTTAGAAACATTTGAAATGGACCACTTCAGACGGACCATTTGACTCGTTGGGAATTAGCAGAAAACTGCCTTCGCGGTCAAGTTGTTCTGCCCACAGCCCCCAAAAATGCACCGCGATCGTACGCGATTAGCGACCGAAGATGCTCGCCCCCGCGCGAACCGCGATCCGCCGAGGCACAATCGAAACCGAATCGATCTCGGCACATCGCTGCAAATCGGCTTCGTAACCCGCTCGGATCAGATTTTGGCCCCCGCGTGACTGCGATAGCCGAGCGGCCAAAGCGGCGGGATGCGTCGTCGCGGAAGATTCCTCTGCTTTGACGTCCCCCGCTTCGGTTTCCCCATCGGTGGGGCCAAACCACGACCGCCACATCTCGCGGGCGATTAGCGATTCGTCATTCAAATCCAGCGAAAGGATTTGGCGTTGGTCGAATCGCGATTGAAAATGGCTGACCAAGGCTCCGGCAAAAAGAACGTCCTCTGCCGTCACAAAACCATCGGTCCCGGCACAAACCAGAGCGACGTTCGCATTCGGATCCAAGGACTCGGCCACCGCCCGTTGATTTAGAAAACTGCCTAGCAAAACTTGTTTTGCTAGCGAAGCGGCTTGAACTGCTTTGGTTCCGTTGGTGGTGGTGACGACTAGATTGCGACCCGCGACTCGGGGGGCGAGTATTCGGCCGGAGAATTTCCGCAGTCGAAGCCTGCGATCGGCACACAGGCTCGTTCTCCGCACAGCAGTGGTGGAGGGGTGAGCGAGTTTGCTATTTCACGTGCGGTTTGGACATCACATGTCGTCGTGATTTCGTTTGCCCCATTGGCAATGGCCACGGTCATCACGGTCGTCGCCCGCAAGATATCAATCACGACAGCGACGTCGGTCGTTTCGTCGATCGGATTGGTATTGGGAAGAAACGAGGTCGACAATCGCATGGGAAAAAACTACCTAAAAATGATCTTGTTCGGGTTCGGCCCACACCCGGGCTTCGTCCTCGAGCCAATCGACGTGAATCACGTTCGGGTTGCAACAGACTGGGCAATCTTCGACGTATTCTTGTCGCGTTCCGGAGGAAGGGTCCAGCGGAATGACAATTTCTTCGCCACAAGAATCGCAGACGTAAGAGGATTCGCTATCCATTTTGACAATCCTGGCAAGTAAAAAGGGTGCCTGGCGGTAAAAAGGCGGAACGTGTGCAAACGGCTTTGGGCGTTCTCGATGAACTGCCGATGCTACCCTATAATCAAGCCGACGATGAGTATCCCCCCGTTCTTTTCTTTAGTGCCATGCCCGGACCCGCAATCTCACGATCCGTTTCGTCCGGTAACAACGTATCGGGCAATAACGTCGATCCGACCGTCTTGCTGGCTCGGTTTGGGTTAACCCAATTTCGTCCTGGTCAACGTGATGTCGTCGATGCGGTCGCCGATGGGCACGACGTGATGTGCGTGATGCCAACCGGGGGTGGTAAGAGTTTGTGTTATCAGTTGCCGAGTCTTGGTCGGCCTGGGACGACGATTGTCGTGTCGCCGTTGATCGCGTTGATGAAGGACCAAGTCGATACGCTACAGTCGTTGAACATCAAGGCAAAATTGCTCAACAGCACGCTCAATATGTCCGAGCAGGTCGACGTGATGCAGCAGATGTCGCGGGGCGAGTTGGATTTGGTCTACGTGGCACCAGAGCGACTTCGCAACACCCGGTTTCTCGAAGCCGTCTCGACAGCCGAGGTGACGTTGTTGGCGGTCGATGAAGCGCACTGTGTGAGTGAGTGGGGGCACGATTTTCGTCCTGACTATTCACGATTAGGACGATTTCGCGATCGCTACTTGGCGAATGTACAAACGATTGCATTGACAGCGACGGCGACCCCCGCAGTCCGGCAAGACATCATCGATTTGTTGCGTCTGCGTGAACCGAAAACGTTTGTGACGGGTTTTGCCCGCACCAACTTGCGATTCAGCGTGCAGCATTCCAAGGGGGACCGGGAAAAAGACGAACAGCTTGTCAAATACGTCAACCAATGTGAAGGCACGGGGATCATCTACGCCGCGACGCGTAAACGCTGTGAGGAAATTGCCAGTTGGTTGCCAGAGAAGACACGGCGTCCCATCGGAGCCTATCATGCGGGGTTGGATCCGATGCAGCGGCAACGGATTCAAGACGACTTTATGTCGGGAAAACTATCCGCGATCGTGGCGACCAATGCGTTTGGTATGGGGATCGATAAATCGGACATTCGCTATGTGATCCACTACAACATGCCCGGTACGTTGGAAGCGTATTACCAAGAGGCCGGACGCGCCGGGCGGGATGCAAAAGACAGCGATTGTTTGATGTTGTTTTCCTACAACGATCGCTATATCCAAGAGTTTTTTATTGAAAACCGCTACCCTTCGCGTGAAACCGTGTCGAAGGTTTACGAGTTTTTGCTGTCCCGCGAAGAAGACCCGATCGAATTAACGCTCGAGCAGGTTCGTGCGGCAATCGACGTCAAGGATGGCAGCGAAGCGATCGGCACGTCGCAAACCTTGCTGGCCAAGGCAGGGGTGCTGAAACGGCTCGATAGTTCGGCAAATAACGCAATTGTTCGCATCGACAGCAACGCTGCGACGATGTTGGATTTTCTGCCGCGAGAAGCTAAAGTTCGCCGACGGGTGATGATGGCGGTCGAAAAAGTCGTGGGAAAACGACGCGGTGAGGATGTCTATGTGACGGTCAAGCGATTGACCGAGCTGGCCAACGTCGACCGCGATCAACTTGCTCGTACGCTTCGCGAGCTGCGGCGTTTGAAAGGGGTCGATTACGTGCCGCCGTTCCGCGGACGCGCCGTCCATCTGGTCGAACGTGACATCCCCTTTGATGCGTTAGAGATCGATTTCGAAGAGCTCGAACGACGTCGTCAAGCCGAACATGCGAAGCTGGATGCGGTGATCGGATTCGCCCGTAGCAATGGTTGTCGCCAACGTGTGATCCTGGATTATTTCGGCGATCCCGCCAGCAAGAATTGTGGCAATTGCGACCGCTGCAATCCCGAGGGACGTCGAGCCAACGCGGCAGTTGATCCGGCACAGATTGCGGAGGCATTTGCCGGCGTCGATCGTGACGGCTTTGTGCGAGGCGTGCGTGTCGTGCTCAGCGGCGTGTTCCGCATGCATGCACGATTTGGCAAAAATCTAGTGGCCCAAATGCTGTGTGGTTCAAAAAACAAGAAGTTGCAACAGTGGAAACTTCACCGGCTCAGCACGTACGGTTTACTGTCGCTGTTAAAACAGTCCGAAGTGGTGGCCGTGATGGATGCGTTGATCGAACGCGGGCTACTGATTCAACGCGAAGTCGATGACCGCCGACCCACCGTCGATCTCAGCGACTATGGCAGCTTGGTGATGCACGCCAAGGAACCGATCAATGACACGTTGGGGATGAAATTTCCGTTGGTCAAACGGTTGTCCGCAGCTGCCAAAAACCTCGAAGCCGCCGATGTTCATGAAAAATCAAGCGCAACATTCAATGAACCCGATGCGGACGCGGATGCGGCACCGCCGTCAGCTTCGGATGATCTGAAATCCGAATTGAAGGATCGGCTGAAGCGTTGGCGTCAAAAATCCTCCGCCGCGCTCGCGATTCCGGCATACCGCATTCTCAGCAACGCGACGATTGACCGCATCCTCGATACGATTCCTCGGTCGACGAGTGAGCTGGAGAAAATTTCGGGAGTGGGACCCGCAACGATCGAACAATTTGGCTACGACATCATCCAATTGATCGATACGGTGATCGCCGAACATGACGTTGCCACCCAGCAGAGCACCGACACCAACGCGGTTGTCACACCCGCATCCGAAGCGATCGATCAGGATGGGACGCTCGACGCCGAGGACGATCCAGTCGATCCGCAAATCGAGGAACTGGGAAACGCCGAGCATCGCAGCGAGGTTGCTAGCAGCCAAATTGCTAGCAGTGGTTCGAGCAGCAGAAATTCGAGCAGCAGTGATTCTGGTAGCAGTGAAAAGGATATCCATGAGCGTGGCGACCGTCCGATTGGCGGTCGCGACGAGCCGACCTCCGATTTCGACGCTTCGTGTTCTCAAACCGAGCTTTTTAAAACCGAAGATGCAGAAGTGCGGCAGGAGGACGCCCAGGATCACCGCTCCCCTAAAATTTTGGAGCTCGATTCGGCTGGTCCATTGAGTCCTGATCCCGCGTTGATGGAGCCGTCGGCGGACGAAGCTGCGGATGCTTATTGGACATGGCGGTTGTTTCGTGACGGGTACACAGTGTCACAAGTGGCATTAATTCGTCGCTGTCCCGCTGCGACATTGGCTCGCCAATTGCAGATTGCTGCCGCGGTGGGGCACCCGGTCGATCCCGGTTGGCTTCAAGCGGCGCGTGCGGTGAAGTCATAGAAGGGAGCGTGTGAGTCGTCACCCGCAGCCGATGCAGGTCCCCCCCGCGACAACGATTTGAGCAGTCTCTCGCCGTGCCGCTCACTTTATTGGCAGTCTTGCTGCCGGCGGGAATCGGTATCGAGTCGCAAGCTTTGCATTTTTGGTCGGTTAGTCATCCAGCGTTACAGTCGATACAATCGTGCCGGGCTACCCGTGATGCAACGAACCTTAGGGTAAGAAACGATTGCCCAATTGGCTTCTTGAGTAAGCATTTACAGTAAAAGGGTGTGCCGGGTGCGAGCAATCGGCATGCAACGTGCATCCTAGGCATTTAGGACTGCAAAACTGACAATTTTCACAACAAAAAACGCTCGTTAAGCCTGGTTTGGCATAAACGCCACAGCGGTGCTGGTTGACGAGTCCAAGAGAATAAACCTCCGGGTGAAGGCTGACAAAGGAAACCGATGGATAAAAGGTCCGACGAGAAAGATTCGGAAAAGAGTGGCGGCGGCGCGAACAAGCGTGGCAACAACACGTTTCTGATCGCGTTGGTGGTCGCAGGACTGATCGCCATGCTGTTCATGAATCGTGGTGCAAATGTTGCGGAAGTGTCGACCAGTTTCTTTTTGGATCAGCTCGAAAAAAACAATATCGAAGCGGTTCAAATCGGGGATCAACGGGTCTACGGGACGTTCAAAGTTCGCCCCGAAGCACCGCCGTTGATGGATGACGGCAAGCTAAAGCCGCAGGTCGATGACGAGGGCAAGCCGGTCAAGTTGGCCAAAGAGTTCGTTTTTCGCCAATCGAATGATGCGGGGGCGACGGTTCGATTGCAGGAGCGATTGGAGGCCGCGGACGTCGATTATCGCGTTCTGGCTCCTGACAATTCGCAGCAGATCATCAGCATCATCGCATTTATCATTCTGCCACTGGGGATCGTTTTCTTTCTATTCATGATGCTCCGCCGCACGCGAAGCGACATGATGGGAGGCGGCTTTTTGTCAGGATTCAGCAAGAGTCCGGCCAAGCTGTTTGAAGCGTCTGACAAAATGATCACCTTTAACGAGGTCGCGGGGCTCGAAGGGGTCAAGGCGGATCTGCAGGAGATCGTTGAATACCTTAAAACGCCTGAAAAGTTTCAGCGGCTCGGCGGGTTTGTTCCCAAGGGCGTGCTGTTAAACGGACCTCCGGGCACCGGAAAAACCTTGCTGGCACGCGCTGTTGCGGGCGAAGCCGGGGTACCGTTCTTTTCGGTCAACGGCAGCGAATTCATTCAGATGTTTGTGGGCGTCGGAGCAAGTCGCGTTCGTGATCTGTTCCGCACCGCCAAAGAAAACAGTCCTTCAATCATCTTTATCGACGAAATCGACGCAGTCGGTCGCCAACGTGGTGCTGGCGTCGGTGGCGGGCATGATGAACGTGAACAGACGCTGAACCAGATTCTTGGTGAAATGGATGGCTTTACGCAGAGCCAAACGGTGATTGTGATTGCCGCGACCAACCGTCCCGACGTTTTGGATCCGGCCCTGTTGCGGCCGGGGCGTTTTGACCGTCACGTCACCGTCGGTCGTCCGACGATGAAGGGGCGCGAAGAGATCTTCAAGGTTCACGTTCGCGACGTACCGCTTGGTGACGATGTCGACCTCAAGCGGCTCGCTGCAGGAACGGTCGGTTTGACCGGCGCCGATATTCGCAACATGGTCAACGAAGCGGCGTTGTGGGCAGCCCGGCAAGACAAGAAAATTGTCGAAATGAGCGACCTTGACTTCGCCCGCGACAAGATTCTGATGGGGGCGAAGCGTGAGGAGGTCTTGCAAGAGAGCGAGAAGGAAAAGACCGCTTACCACGAGGCCGGACATACGTTGACGGCATGGCATCTCGACGGCGCCCATGTGGTTCACAAGGTCACGATCATTCCCCGCGGTCGCGCTCTAGGAGTGACGCAGTACGTGCCTAGCGAAGATCGATTGAGTATCAGCAAGCGAGAGCTCGAGCATCAATTGATCGTGTTGTTAGGAGGCCGTGCGGCCGAGAAAATTATCTACAACGAAACCTGTGTCGGGGCCGAAAACGACCTCGAACGGGCCACCAGTATCGCGCGGCGAATGGTCACGCACTGGGGGATGAGTCCCAAGGTGGGGCCGGTCAGTTACAAGACCAGCGACGAAGATCCATTTTTGGGCCGTGAAATTCACCAATCCCGCCAATTCAGCGAGCACACGCAAGAATTGATCGACGAAGAGGTGGCTCGAATCCTGTTGGAAGCCGACCAGAAGGCCGAGCAGTTGCTGCGTGAACGTCGCAGTGAACTCGAGACGATCACCCGTGCACTGCTAGAACACGAAGAGCTGGGCGAAGCCGAATTGACGGATCTGATCGGAGTCTCGATTCAGGTTCGCAATCGCAAGAAAGGGGACCCGCCACCGGTCGAGCAAACGCTTGCTCCGGAAAGTGGCGCCGACCATAGCCCTGGCTCGGCCGTTGGAGGTCATTCTAATTCGTCGCCGCAAGAGAGTTAGCGGATGGCGACTTAATGGCCAAAAAGAAACGCGGGAAACAACGCACGGACTTTCGTAAAAAGTACCAAGGACGTGTTCGCCAAGGGGACGTGACGCGAACGTTCCAGCAGGGTGATGTGGAAAAGCTCGCCGATGTCGTGCATGGGGAACGCGTCAGCGGCAAAGGCGAGCTGACGCGTAAGCGGACCGTGAATAATCCGACGATCCAGCAAGACGCGGACGGCGTTACTTCGTCGCCTGATCAATCGCTGATCAAGGGACGCGTGATCAGCGTTCATGGATTGCGGAGCAAAGTGCTTGGCGAAGACGGCGTGTTCTATGAATGCGCGATCCGCCAAGTGCTCAAATCGCTTAGTATCGAACAGCGCGGGGTGATCGTTGCGGGCGACCGCGTCTTTTTTCGCGCCGAATCTCCTGCCGACGGCATGATCGAAAGCATCGATCCCCGCAGCGGCGTGATCAGCCGGACCAGCCGCGGACGTCAACATATCATCGCCGCCAACGTCGACTACCTGCTGATCATCACCAGCGCGGCCCAGCCCGGATTGAAGCCGGCACTGATTGATCGGTTTTTGTTGACCGCCGAACATTGTGGCGTCGAGCCTGTGATTGTGATCAACAAATTGGATTTGATTGATCCTGTTCCTTTGCAGCCGATGATCGGAGTGTTTGCCTCGATGGGCTATCGTGTGCTCGTCACCTCGGCCGAAGACGGCACCAATGTCCCCTATTTGCGGGCATTGTTGGCGGGGAAACAAACGGCGCTGGCAGGCCAGAGTGGGGTAGGAAAAAGCAGTCTGCTGAACGCGATTGAACCCGGACTCGGTTTGGCAGTTTCGGCCGTCAGCCAGGATAATGAAAAAGGTCGCCATACGACGACGGCCACCACGTTGATCCCACTCGAAGGGGGTGGGGCGGTGTTCGATACCCCGGGAATTCGTCAGTTTCAGTTGTGGGACATTGGTTCGAGCGAGGTTTCGGCGTTAATGCCCGATCTGAGGCCCTACGTGAGCGGCTGTCGCTATCCGAATTGCTTGCATCTAAGCGAGGATGGGTGTGCCGTCAAAGACGCGGTGGCCGATTCTCGCATCGATGCTCGACGATACGATTCTTACTGCCACCTGATCGAGGAATTGCTTGGCGAAGAAGCAACGTTTCGTTGACCAACTTGGCAACCCTGACTAGACTAGCAAACGTCGCGTAAGCAGACAAAAGCAGGCAAAACACGCAAGATTCATCGAGACGGGCTGAAGGAGTCGGCTTGCTCGAAGGCACCTTTTCTCTCTCATTCTGCGTTGCATCAATCGTCGTTTGATGGCTTGGAACGCATCCGCGTTGGTGATCTTTTTATGGCTGACGAATCAATTCGAACGGATGCATCGACCATTCGTCGTGGCAAGGACGACGAATCGAGTGCCGGAGATGCGTCGCCCGAATCGAGTTTGATCAAGTCAGCGGAAATTCAAGAGATCGCTGAAGCGAGAACGGTCATTCGCGGTTCCTCGCGGGCTCACGCCGACGAATCGGCGTGGAACAAACTTGACCGCACTCCTGCATCGGTGGCCAACGTCCTACTCGGCAAGCGGCTCAACCACTTTCTGTTAGAAGACTTTATCGGCGGTGGCGGGATGGGGGCGGTGTTTCGCGCCCATGACGAACAATTGGACCGGACGGTCGCGATCAAGGTGATTCCGTTCGTCGGGGACGACCCCGATCTGAAACGTCGCTTTCGCAATGAGGCGCAAAGTGCGGCAAAGCTGGATCATCCGCGAATCGCCAAGGTTTTCGATGTCGGCACGTACGATGATTGGCACTACATCGTCTTTGAATACATCCAAGGCACCAATATTCGCGACCTTGTTCATCACGAAGGTGTGATGTCGGCTGACCAAGCGGTCTTTTATACCTGTCAGCTTGCCGATGCGATTCAACATGCCTCGGATCGCGGGATCGTGCATCGCGATATCAAGCCATCGAATGTGTTGATCGGAGACGGGCAAACCATCAAGCTTGTGGACATGGGGCTGGCTCGGTCGGACAACTTCGAGTTGAGCGAAGACATGACTGCCAGCGGAGTGACGCTGGGGACATTCGATTACATCTCGCCCGAACAAGCCAACGATCCGCGCGATGCTGATTTGCGGAGCGATATTTATTCGCTTGGCTGCACATTGTATTTCATGCTGACCGGTCAACCGCCTTACCCGGGCGGCACGATGCTGCAAAAGTTGCTCAACCATGGCAAAACGCCTCCGCCGGATGTGCGTCAACTGCGGAGCGAGGTCAGTGGTGATTTGGCGGCGGTGTTGCAAAAAATGTTGGCCAAGCGGCCCGATGATCGCTATCAGACCGCGATTGATTTGATTGCCGATTTGCAAGAGGTCGCTCGTCGCGAAGGTTACGAGCGAGTGCAAACATTGGGACCGGTCACGGTCAATAACAGCGGTCCGTTGATTCAATTGATCGAGCAACATGCGCCTTGGTTGGTTGCGTTTGCGTTGTTGTTGATCACCGCAGCTTGGTTGTACGTTGCATCGGATTTGGCGCGAGACGATTTCGCGATCGTGGTGCCACAGCGAAACAGCGTGGTCAGTTTGTCGGTGCAGCGTCCGCTTGATGCGTCACAGGAAAATGGCACGTTTCGACCGGCGACTCCGGCCGCACGCCAAGGGACGAACGCCGACGACGGTGCCGAGAACGCGTCACTCTCGCCCAACGGTACTGCGACAACGACGTCCGCGGGAACAGCCCGCGATTCGAGTGCCACGGCGGCTGCATCGGAACGTTCGCCGGCGGATCCGCCTCGCATGCGAGATTTACCCGTCCCCGAAGAACTCGGCGGGCCGGTGACCTCCGGGAAAAACATGAATGAAACGCTTGCCCCATCATCGGCGGTGGCAGCGGTGGATCGTCCGGCAAGTGATCGATCGGCGACCGAACGCTCGCTGACGACACCTACATCCAGCGGGGCCGAGGACACGGAATCAGCGGAAATCTCGGTGCCGACCTCGGCCAATCCGCGAGCGATTCGCGTCAGTTTGTCGATCTCGGGTTTGATTTCGGACGAGTACGACGGCGAAGACTATGCCTACGTTTCTTCGTTGACCAAAGCGATCGAGTTGTCAAAGGAACTTGGCGTCGATCGTATCGAGATCGCAGAACCGATGATCCGCAGTGCCCCGATCAAAATTGATCGTGATGGTTTGGTGATTAGTTCGAGCGTCGGCGGCAGTATCGTGATGTTTGATTCATCCGACTTGCCGTCGATCCAGTCGGTTGAGTTATTCGATATCGGATCCAATCGCATCGACTTGGAAGATTTGCATTTGGTGTGGTCGGTTCCGGTTTCGTCGATGGGCGGTGGTTGTTTGTTGTCACTGCAAGACAATCGGCTGGTTCGTTTGACCGATTGCAGTTTGACAATCAAAAATCCCGTGCGTCATCCCGACGTTTACGCCATCGACGTGAACACCCATTCCGACACGGTAGGGTATCAATCGATGGGCCGAAATGCCCTGCTGGCCGGCCCACCGGAATCCTCCGTTGTCCCGTTCGCCAATGGGGACGCGCTATCAAGTGCGGTCGCAGCCACGGTGACGTCGGGGCCGTTGCCGTTGGTGTCGATCGAGATGTACAACGTTTGTATTCGTGGCGAGATGACCATGTTGCACATGGATGTAGCAGCCGAATTACAGATGCGATGGGAAAACGGTCTGTTGGCGGTTACCGGGCGGATGATCGATACGGCCGGAGCGGTTCGCCAACCGCCTCCATCCGCACGCCCGATTCAATTGTTGTTAGACCAAGTCATCGCGATGGCTCCGCGTGGGTTGGTGCGGATGCGGTTGACGGCGACCGGCCCCTATCCATTACAGATCGATCGTGACGCCCATAATTGTGTGTTCATCGTCAGCCCCGATATTGCCGCCGTCGAAGTCTCGGGGCTCGATTCTCTTGAAAACGACCCGTCGCTGTTGGTTTTGCGTGGAGAAGCGAATGCCTACGACACACAGCCCGATCTCTCGGATCCGATGTTGCGATTGATCGATTCGCAAGGAAACCAAGAGGTCGTGCGAATGGTCGATTTGAAAACCCAGTCGCCAGAATGGGCGGAAGAGCGTTCCCCAAGATGGGCTGTGGATTGGGCTTCGGGAAGCTTGAATACGCAGTCCACGAGCAGCTTGATGCCGAGCGATTTTCGCCAATATGGCTCGGTTATTAGTGGCTTCGATGAGCGGTCTTTGACGATTATGACCCCTGCAGAATTGGTCGAATTAGACGAAGAAAATTGAGTTTGATTTGACTTTTGGTCCGATCTAGGACTTAATAGTGCATTGTGTGACTGTATCAGCGGTCACACTTCCTGCCTCGCTCCATGCTAGAGCCTACCTCAAATATCAAATTCGCGGAGAAAATGAATGAAACGTTTGGCAATCTGTCTCGGTTTTTTGTGCTTACTTATGACGCCAGCCATGGCAATCAGCGAATTTGGAAAGCAATGGAAAAGCGAGTACCTGGGCGAAAAAGCCGACAAGGACTTCGTCAAGCTTGGTAAAAAAGCCAACTGCTACGTTTGCCACGTGAAGGGTGAAAAGAAAGAAGAAGCCCGCAATGAATACGGCAAAGCGGTCCACGAATACTTGAAGGCCGAAGATTTCCCCAAGGAATACATCAAAGATCATCCCGAAGAAGCCAAGAAAAAAATCCTCGAAGGATTCAAGAAGGCTGCTGAACACAAGAGCAAAGATGGCAAGAAGTTTGGCGAGAAGATCAAAGCCAATGAGCTTCCCGCAACCGACGCAGGTCTGTAATCGCTGCTCTGCCCTGTCCTGCTTGGCTCGTTGAGCCTAAGCAGGTAGGCGGAATCATTCGGTGATATCCCGTTAGCCGTTTGGACGCTCGCGGCTCGTTGATTTAATCCTACGATGGACTTCCTAGTCCGTCGAATACACCCATGTCGGGCGAGGCAGTCCATCAGCCACCCCTCGCCACAGGAAACTTCATTAAATCAACAGCCCGCTAGCCCCGGCTGAATGTCCGAACCATGGCTAGCGGCTTAGTCGCTTGTGAGTCTCGCAGGGACTCATTTCTGCTGAAATCGACAACTCGAAAATTGATTGAGTTCTTACGCTTGCCGACCGTTTGAGTTGGCAAGCGTTTTTTTTTTGCTTCCCAACCATCACAAATGAAACGCACCATGAATTGGATGATTAAATCGCTCACAACCCTTTCGCTTGGTCTGATGATGACTGGCCTCGCCACCGCAAACGACGATGCAGCAGCGGATGAATCGGCTCCGCAGAGCGAAGCTGGGTTTGTCGCTCTGTTTGATGGCCATTCGCTGGACGGATGGAAAAAAGCCGAAGAGGATCCCGAAGCCTGGGGGATCGAAGACGGCAAGCTCGTATGCAAGGGAAAGCGTTGCCACCTGTTTTACGTCGGGGATCAAGCTCCCTTTAAAAACTTTCATTTTAAAGCCGAAGTCATGACCACTCCCGGCAGCAACGCAGGGATTTACTTTCATACAAAATACCAGCCCACGGGATGGCCCAAGTACGGGTACGAGTGTCAGGTCAACGTGTCTCACCACGACCCCAAAAAGACAAGTAGTTTGTATTCGGTCGACGACGTCGCCGATCCCGGCGTCAAGGACAATCAGTGGTACACCCAAGAGATCATCGTCAAAGGGCGGCACATCGAGTTGAAGGTCAATGGGCGGACGATGGTGGATTACACCGAGCCCGAGGGCAAAGAAGCATTCTCGGGCAATTTCGAGCGTCGTTTAAACGAGGCAGGTACTTTTGCCCTGCAAGCTCATGATCCCGAAAGCGTGGTCTATTTCCGCAATTTACGCGTCAAGAAACTCGACGACTAGCTACAAGACGCTGCTGTCGAAGACTTCTTTGTCCGCCCGCGAACCGATCGCGTGGCGGACCTTGTCGTCCAAACTGTCGGTCAAAAATTTCACCGATCCGTCACAGAACAGAGTGACCACGCCGCCGACGTGAAAGCTGCCCGCGGAAATCTCGAGATCTTGTTTGGGAGCGATGTCGAGATTCATGGGATGGTAGAGCGACATCAATGCCTCTGAGAAATCGGATCCGTTTGCTTTCCCTTTACGGCGGTCGAACTGGGGATGGTAGACTGCAAAGTGGCTACAAATATCGCACTTGGGTTCGTCAATGAATCGCGTTTCAGCGCACAGCACCGTGTTGCTTAACCCATCCAAGATCGCTGCAAACGTGATCGGGCCCGGCCAAGGAAGTTTAGCCGGAACGTTGGGAGGATCGAGCGGGTGGCGTTCAAATTGGCCAACCTGCAGCACTCCGTTGCCTCGTTCCATCCCCAATGACGTCGAGTTCGAATAGTTGTCCCGCAGCACATCGCTTCCGGAATTTCCTAGGTAGCTGTTCATCGCTCGGCCCACGTCGCTGCCGTCGATCGCCAATCCGTTGTCGTCAAACAAGAAAGTCGGTCCCGGTTCACTCGGGCATCGATACATCGGAACCAACGTCGTGGCGAGTGTGATCATATTTTTGCGATCTTCAAACGTCACGGCACCATTCCGCATCGGAGGCACAATTTGCCACAATGCATTTTGCTCGGCGAAGGGCAGAATGTCGGTGGTCCAACTGTAACCGTGACCTCCTTTGGCACCCCACGGCAACGATTTGTAGGCGGATTCATAGTTATGGCAGGCCAAGCCAATTTGTTTTAAATTGTTTTGACATTGCATCCGCCTTGCCGCTTCGCGAGCCGCCTGGACCGCGGGCAATAATAATGCCACCAAGATTCCGATGATCGCAATCACCACCAGCAATTCGATCAGCGTGAAACCTCGCGCTGCGATCGATCGAGATCGCAGCTCGCTGCGTTTCGGCGAGCAGCGTTTCGGCGACCGGTGTTGCGGCGGCGGTGAATTGCGTGTGGCTAACATTGCAAAGGACAGCAAAATTCTTCGGAATTTCTAGTAGCGGGGGGAGGTGGTCCCAATCGTAGTTTAACTCGAACGATCGATCGTGGATCTGGGCAAGATCGTTTTCACGCTTTTCGGAGCGTTGGCTTGCGATTTAGAACGCGTGATTGGCGGAAGAAGTCCCCANCTTTTTTTGCCTGCTGAGAGGTCCGGTGACGGCGTTGGATAAAAAGGGTTGGCTAAGGGTCGCGGCGAAGATCCCCGCTGCTACGCCCCAGTTTTGCCGCAAAATACTTCCGCCACGCCAACTTGTCGTAACCAAAATCGACGTTGGGTTCGATCATTTTCAGCAGCGTTAAAACCGGAGGATTCTCAAGATAGCGGGTGATTACTTTGGGTTTGCCTCCCATCGATAACCCGCCGCCGCCACCGCTGCTCGATCCGACCTGCATGCCAGGCCCCGCGGCGCTGGTCTTGGTATGTTTGGTCACCAACGCATCAATATAAGTTTGCGCCAATTCTGGTTTGGGAAAGTAGCTGAGCGCTCGCGCCGCCCGCAACACGTCGCCGTTATCAGAGCTTCCAAGCATATTGACGTACGTCGCCACAGCGGAACCGCTACCGTATTGCTGCAGTTCGTCCATCGCGGCCTCGCGGATCACGTTGTCCGATTCTTGCACTCCCACTCGAACCAACGCTTCGACCGACACTGAATTGTGGAAGCGACCGAGGATTTCGACCCACATCCGTTTGAAGCGTTGATTGTGGTTGCCCTGCAGCAACTGTTTAGCAATTGCCGAAGCCGCCAAGGGATCGTCAATCGCTTTGAGCGACGCGATTGCTTCTTCTCCTTTGCTGCCGCCTCGGACCGCGACACGCAACAGCCGGTCGACTTCTCTGATCCACTTTTTCGAATCAACATTGCTTGCGTCTTGGATTTCTTCGATCGCGGCCGCCTCGGGCAGCATCCATTTTCCCGCCACCGAGATCATGCCTCGTGATCGTTGCAGATCGCTGTAGCGTATCCACTTGCCATCCTCTTTCACGTAATCCAGCGCCGCTCGTGCTTTGCTGTGCTCGGGATCAAAGCGAATCGCCAATTGCAAGTGGAAACGTTTGTAGGCGTCGGTATTATCTTTGATGTTTGTCGCACACCAAATCGCCGTTTCGTATTGTTTTTCGGGATCCTCGCCTGCTGCGGAGGCTTTGCGCGTGTACTCGTGCAATTCGTTCGATGACACGACACGACGGACACGGCTCTGAGGCAGCGCGATGCTGATCTCGTCATCGATCGCGACGATGTCCATCTTTCGGTCGTCCAACCGCCGTACTTTTCCGCTGACGTGCCCCCCGCCCGAGAGCTCGACCGTATCGCCGCACAGCGGCGGCGGAACGCTGACGATGCCCAGTGCTGCGAGCGTCGCTAGCGCGGGGCCCAGACGCCACAGTGGTCTTGTATTTCGCTTGGTTCGCCGGTGGAGTGCATGCATGAGAATTCGGATATCCGAGTTAATGTCGCCCGACGTCTCCGACGTCAAAATCTAAGTCGCCCGGCGTTTCCGACGTCGGCATGAAAAACCACACGGATGTCAGAGACATCCGGCGACAATCGCTAATGTCCCATTCTACACGCGTGAAAGCGGGTTGAGGCGGGGCAATTTGTAAAGGTTCCTCCGGTTAGCGAAGCGTCGAACTCCCATTTGGACCCGGGGGGCCAGCATGAATCCGCAGAATCGTTCAATTCTGAACCCGCAAACGCCGACAATCATACTTGACTAAATAGATCATGATTGTAGTATTTGGAAAACCAAGTCCTCAAAAAGCTGACTGGAATAACGATGTCTGCAGCCCGTGCCCATTCGCTGGACACCAAGTCGAGTTCGCAAATGCCCCAACCCCAAGCCACCAATTCGCCCCCGCTACAGCTCTATTCGCTCGATTCGGGGGAGCCACGTGGCGCATTGGCCGCCGATCCGCCGCTGGAGCCGACAGATGCGTTTTTGGCGGAGCTGCAGCGAGACAGTGATGCGTTGGAAAAAGCGACGCCTCAAGAGATCTTGAAGTGGGCGGTCGATCGTTTTGCGCCACATTTCACGATGGCGACGGCGTTTGGTCCCGAGGGAATGACGATCATTCACATGTTGGCCGAGATCGCTCCGGAAACGCCGATCTTTAATCTGGAAACGGGATACCAGTTTGCGGAAACGCTCGAGCTTCGCGAGACGGTCAAGAAACGATATGGCATCGAAGTCCAGTACAAGTATCCCAAGACGACGGTCCAGGAATACGAAGCGGCCAACGGTGGTCCGGTCTACAAGACGGATCCGAATCGCTGCTGCTTTGATCGAAAATTGAGTGTGTTGCATGAAGCCGCCAAAGGTTGGCATGCATGGGCGAGTGCGATTCGTCGTGACCAGAGTCCCGATCGTGCCAAGGCACCCATTGTCGGTTGGGATCGCAAGTTCCAATTGGTGAAGATCAGCCCGCTGGCGAATTGGACCAAGAAAGAGGTGTGGTCGTTGATCACATCCGAAAACATTCCTTACAACCCGCTGCACGATCAAGGCTTTCCGAGCGTTGGATGTCAGCCTTGCACCCGAGCGGTCTTGGCTGGCGAAGACGAGCGTGCGGGACGTTGGTCGGGATTTCAGAAAACCGAATGTGGTTTGCATTCGTCATAATCGGAGACCGGGGTTATGGTTATTTCAGCACGCGTCCATTACGCCTGTCTCGCCATGCTCGAGCTCGCGATGCGATCCGATGATACGTCGCCGGTGGCGGTCCGCGAGATCACGGACCAACACAACATTCCCGGTCCCTTTCTTGTCCAGATTTTGCGGACTCTGCGAACGGCTGGCTGGGTGCAAAGCATCCGTGGCAGCCAAGGCGGGTACCGATTGTCGGTCGATCCCAAGCAGATCACGCTGCTGGATGTTGCCGAAGCCATGGGCTGCCAAGAGGGCCACTCCTGTGGTGCCGAACATGCCACTGCGACCGATGAAGCGCTGCAGCGAGTTTGGGACAAGGCAAGTGAAGCATCCCGAAAAATGCTCAGCAGCGTTCGCTTGAGTGATCTGGTTGAGCAGTGTCGTCATGGCGAAGCCACGATGTTCTATATCTAAGCCGCTCAGTTGTAGCGTGAGAAAACGTTCGGTTTAGACCGGGCGGGCCCCGCGCCGCACCACTACAAACGCCACCCGTTTAGTGCCAAAGTAGATGGCATTGGGCTTGCGCCGCTCCGCTAGAAAAGCCGCCCGAGGGCGACTTGATCGTCGCTGGGCTACTCGGTTGGCTGCGTCGTATCGGACTCGGTGCCCGCTTCGTCTGCGTTCGACTCGTCGTTGTTCGCCTCGTCATGATGGTCGTCGCGGAAATAGGTTCGCATCGAACGAGGCAACGGGTCGATCGCCAATTGGTCCACCAGGAAGCCTTTCTGTTTGGCCTCTCGCAGCACTGCGACGACATCGCCATAACCGCCGCCGACTTCTGCGATTCCTTCGATCACCATCGCCAACGAACTGGGGACGATCAATCGACGATCATCCTGGCCGGCCTGAAAGCGGCTGATGCGAATGTGTCCTGGTCGCTCCTTTTCGTTTTTCAGGATCAACCCGGAGGGACCCATCAGAAACGATTCAATCTTCAGAGCTTGCGGGCGTCCCATCAAGACGATCTCCGGTTTTTCGCGTAGCGAAACGATCACAGCGGCGGGGCCATCCGGAGCGACTTCGTACATCCGGAATGTGGTGCCAACGACTCGGCCGTTCAAATGTTGTCGACCATCGGGGCGGCGACGAATGCTACAGAATGCACCGTAGCGTGTTTCTAGACTGCTTTCGTTCATCAAACGAGCCAATCCATCGATTGCCAATTGTTGTTCCATCCCCTGCAGTGCCAGTAACGCCGGATGGCGAAACGCACTGGTTTGCACCACGGCATCGATCAATGGATCAATCGCTTCGGGACGATCGAGATAGGCCAATGCTTCGGCGGCATAAAAACGCAGTTCAGGATTGGCCGATTCAATGCCTTGTAGCAACGTCGGGATAGCGCTGTCGCCTAAGCCTTCTAATTGAAGTGCGGCATCGGATGAGGTGGCTGGTTCGGACAACCGTTTGCCAAGGTTGACCAAGCGGGTTTGTGTTGCAGAGGATTCGGGGGCGACTCCCAACGCGCGAACGACCGCCATCAAGCGGCCGATGTTGTCTCGGTATCGCGGGTGGACTTCGATTTCGATGTAGTCGTCTTCGATTGCTTTAGCGATGCCTCGGCGCGTGGTGCCATCGAAGAAGTAGAAACGTCGGTTGATGGCGTCGGTGATCGCCGAAGCCATTTTCACGTGCTGGAATTCGGGGCGAAGGATCAAGCCGAGTTTGCGGCTGATTTGGATGCGACCGCCGCCCAAGACTCTGCCTTCGAGACGATAGGCAGCGTCGGTGGCCGGATCGTGGTCGGCGCGTGTCAACACCGGGCCGGTACCGACAATCATCACTTCACTTTGTCGCACGCTGCTCTGCAGGACTTGTTGATGACGGAGACGCGATTCGAGCATCCAACCGCCGTGCAGGTCGGTCACTTCGGTTCGCGGAGGCGAGGTGATCTTGAGGTCGACCGGATCGCCACGGCGGGCACCCGGGGGAACATAAGCACGCACGCGAACCAGTGCAGTCTCTTCGAGTTCGAGAAAATGGTTCGGGTCTTGAACTTCATGGCGACGCATTTCTTCGAGCAATTGGTCGCGAAACAACGAGGGGATTGCCGGCGCACCGGTGCCCGCGAGCCCATTGATCGCCGCGACGCCATCGACTTGAATCGTGTTCATCCCCTGTACGATCGATGCGTCACGGATCAAATCCGGCGGCTTGGGAACCTTCATTAATTCCTTCAGTCGCGCGTCCTTGTCGTTCTCATCGGCACCGCTACGCCAAAATGACGTGCAGCCGCCGGCCGCGATCAAGGTAATGCAGATGGCCATCAAGACGTTGATGCGAACACGCCTTGGGGCTGAATCGGTAATGATTTTTGGCTTCCTGCCTTGCATCAGCTGACTCGGTGGCAATCGAGAAATGAACTAGATGTGGTGGGTGATAGCTTACGATGCCACTTGGGAGCAATAGAAATGTGCTTAGGGCCGAAGTTTCGGGTTCTCGCGGTGCCGCGTCACGTCCCGCCGCGTCTTTTTGTCCAGATTGCTCTGCAGTGCCTTGCTCAAATCAATCCCCGACTGATTCGCCAAGCAAATCGTGACAAACAGCACGTCCGCCAATTCATCGCCAAGATCGCCAAGATCCGTGCCCGGCTTGCAAGATTGCTCGCCGCAGGTTCGCGACAGAATGCGAGCTACCTCGCCCACCTCTTCGACAAGCTGGGCTAGATTCGTCATCTCGTCAAAATAGCGAACCCCAATCGTTTGGATCCATTGATCCACCTGCTGTTGAGCTTGGCGAATGGAGATCGACGGATTCTCGGCGGAATCGGAATCCGAAGATGGAGAGAAAGTTGAAGGAGGGACAGTGCTCATTTTGCTAGCAACAAATAGGTTCCACTTTTACCGGCGACCGCGATGTCGGTTTTGTCGTCGTCGTTCAGTTGTGCGGTCACGATTTGCAAACCGCAGCCAACATGCCCTTCTTCGATCGTGTGCCGCGTGAACGATTTGTCTTCAGGGTTCCAGCGGTAGTAGTACAGGCAAGGCATTTCATTCCCACCGGGGTCGTTCCCGTTGTGTCCGTAGTAGCGTTTGCCGGTGATCAGCTCTGCGGTGCCATCGCCATCCAGATCGGTCCAAGCGAGCGTATGTGGCTGGCTGAAACTGCGGTCGATCTCGTGTTCCGTGAATTCGATGCTGCCATCGTTATTGACCCCGGTGTTTTCTTTCCACAGCAACCCGTAGTTGTGTCCATTGCCATAGATCAAATCGTTGTCGCCATCGTCATCCAAGTCGACGACAATCATCGGGATGCTGGCGTGCAGTTCCCAATCATCGTGAAACGTCCACTCGGTATCCCAGATCGCGGATTCGGGTTGTTCGTACCATCCTTTTCCCGTCAACACATCGAGACGTCCGTCGTTGTTGATATCGCCGACGCCCATGCCGTGCGAATTGCCGCGTGCGGCCAATTGATGCGAGACAAAGTCATAGGCCGCTGGATCTTCTTTACTGGTCGGCGTGGTTTTCTTGACCAGTCGCCAAACCAACGTGGGCGCATCTTTGGCCCAACTGTTGACAATCCATTCGGGCACACCGTCGCCATCGAGGTCGTGCATCAATTGCGCTTCGTTCCTTGAGTTTTGTGTGTCAGCTAGCAAATGTTTGGGCCACATCTTTCCGAGCCGAAGCGCTTCTGGACCTGGATTCTCGTACCAATACACTTCGCTAGGCACAAACGATCCGGCAATCACATCAAGCCGTCCATCGTCGTTGACGTCGAAGAGAAAATCGCCATTGCTTTGTACGTAGCCGTTCCAGTCATCAATTTGACGAAGGGGGCGTGCAGCCCAGTCGTTAGCAGAGAACCAGTAGCGGCCTGCGACCAAGTCCGTTTTGCCGTCGCCATCGATGTCACCCGCAGCGATCCCTTCATTGGCATCCAGTGCGAGTCGTCGGGCGTGGAAAGTAGCGTCTGGGGACTCTGCCACTGCTGGGCTAATAAACGCGAATAACACCGTTCCAAGGGCGAGGATCGTGCTGCAAATAACTGGAACGTGTTTGTTTGAGGGGAGCAATGTAAACACTTCTTCTCCGCAGGTGGGTTGGGTTGGGCAAGGTATGGGGGTACGCTAGGCGGGATCGTAATCAATAGACGCGATACCGAAGTTGGATTGAAAGGCGAGGGAATTGGATTCCAGTCAGGAAAGCGAATAGTTTTCTCACATGATGTAATCCGTTCGCTTGCAGTCGCAAAAGCGAGTTTTATTGTAATTGCTGCAAAGACGCCTTTTGATTTCTGTCATTTCACGGCATGATTATACGTTCATTCACCCCTTGTGTGTGGGACTACCGCCCATGCAGGAACCCTCAAGCCACATTCGAGCGATCGTTGAATCACATCACCGACACTAAGCCGCTTTTTCTTGAGGACATGAACATCGGCGACCGTTGGTCCAGCCCTTGGCGTGAAATCACGGCAGACGATGTTGCGGACTTTGCTCGCTTGACCGGGGACCACGATTCGTTGCATTGCAGCAACAGTTCGGCTTCGCCATTTGGTGAACCGGTCGCTCACGGATTGCTGGGATTAAGTGTGTTGGCGGGACTCGGCAGCGATCATCCTAACGCGGCCACGTTGGCTCTAGTGGGAATTTCGGATTGGCAATTCGAAGCACCGATCTTCTTTGGCGATCGGGTACAGGTCGTCACCGAAGTCGCGCAAATCCAACAGCATGGTCGTCGAGCCGGCCGCGTGACCTGGCTGCGACAATTGGTCAACCAGCACGGCCGGATCGTCCAGCGGGGTAACTTCGTCACGCTCGTAGCGACCCGTTCACGGGCTCGTCATTTAACGAACCAAGAGCACACGCAACGTGGCACGCTGCCGCCTCGCTAAGCTCCGGGGCTTCCTCCCGTAGCGAAAGTCGCCAAGACTTTCGATCCCCTCGCCTACCGCCCAGTTCGGCACACGTTCGGCGCAAACAAAAAACGGCGTGAGGGAAATCACGCCGTTCAAACTTCGTTTTCGATAAGCCCTGCCCGCACGAAACTCTCGGCGAGTTTCGCGACGTTGTTGGCCTTGGAAATTAAGCCACTGGCTTTTTCATGAATTCGCGTTCGGTTGCGATCTTGCTGCCATCGGGAGTTGCATCGTTGTCGATATCGAACCACTCTTCCTTGAATTCCAGATAACCGCCCTTGCCCGCGTTGGCGTTCTTCAGCGCGACATTGGTGCCCAGTGCGATAACCGCATCGCCCATGGCAACCGCGGGGTAGCAGCGTGGACGGTTTTCTTTGTCTGGGTTGCGGATGCAGTATGCCCAGTGTTCGATTTCTTCGCGGTAACCACGGCTGACCGGGCCTGAGTCGGCTGCTTTGGCGACCGGGGCAGCGAAGTCGCCACTGGCACTGGTGTCCAACGCGTAACCGCCACCCTTCTTGGCGATTCCAACTTTGCTGCTGGTGTCGCTGTTGCGATACAGCATCACGTCGGTTTCTTTGTCCAAGATCAGCGTGCCTTTGCTGCCCAGCACCACTTCGCCCCAACCGCCGAATCCGTTTCCATTGATTGACGAATAGGTCACCACGACCTTCTTGTTTGGATCGGTGTCGTAGCCAGGGACTGGACCATTTCCAGGGTTCTTTTCGTTCGGATACTTTTCGACGCGGTCGTAATAGCCGACGTCAAAGGTTTCGGAGTACTCAGGCCCAGGGAATTCGAACATGCAATAGACATGGTCGCCGACTTCGCGATCGAGCGGCATGATGTGGCGGCCGCCGACAGCGTGCACGCTAAGCGGATGGACTTTCTTTCCATCATCACGCAGCGAGCTTAGGAAGATGCTGACGGCGTCGAGTTGATGGCTGCCAAGTTCGGCCATCAAGCCAGCTCCGGTGCGATCAAACAGACGCCAGCGATGCAGTTCTTCCATCGCGGTGAAAATCTTGCCTTGCAGCGTGAAATCTTGGTAACCGAAATTCTTGGGGTCAACATTTTTGTCTTGATCCCAGGCGGTCCACAGTGCGATTTCATTCTGCAATCGCACGATTTCGTCCGGATCCTTCTCGGTTTTCAATTGGTTGACGCGGTGGGCCAAGTCGCGGGCGATGCGGTCAAACTTCTTGTCGCTACCGACAATCTTTTCACCACCGGGAAGCGGCATCGACCAACTATCGCCACCGGGCAGATTGCCGCGGTGCCATTGGGCACGGATGTGGTGCAGTTGGCCAAGCAAGCCCCAGCGAATCAGGTTGATTGCGTTGTCATATTTGACGTTGTAATGCCGTTGATGCCCGGTGGCCAAGTGCAATGGGTTGTCGTTCTTGTCTTTGAGTTCGCCTGCCATTCGCGACATGACTTTGCACTGTGCGACGTTGTGCGCCATCAGTTTTTCGGTCAGCACATGCAGCCCTTTTTCCATCGCCAAAGCGGCTACGGGGGCGTGGAGCCAAAGCGGCAATGCGATGATCACCGCTTCGATATCGGGATCCTTCAAACACTCCATGATCCCGCCGTTTTCGGCGTTGTAAACTTTGACGTTACGGCGTGCTTCGGCTTCATCCTTGTACCCAGCGACGCTGATCAATCCAGGACGCCGCACCAACGCCGACGAGCTAGACCAATCGCCGTGAAATGCCCGGTGTTCGCTGTAGGGGCGGATGTCACAGATGGCTTTGACCTGGACGTAATCGGGATTACAGCCACCGATCAATACGTTGCCTTCGTCACCGGTTCCGATCACCGCGACGCGGACAGGATCGTTGACTTTGCCGTAGCCAAAGTAGGCTGCGCCAAGTCCGGCACCGCTGACAGCACCCGCCGCCACAATCCCACGCAGAAAGTCACGACGATTGACGTCGTAGTAACTTCCCACGGCTTCGTAATAGTTGTCTTCGCCAACTTTTCGTTCTTCAGCAGAAAGCTTGTCGACCATCGTTCTGTACCTTGTCGCTATGTTGATTCGTTGTTTGGAAAGAGTAGAAATGCGGATCCTGTTTGCCGAGGATCCGGATTAGGCTTCGGCGGTTTCCGGACTGCAAAATTTGCGTACAACCAAATGCAGGAAATAATCCAAGCCAGCGAAGCGTCCTGCGCCCGTCCCCGCAAGAACCAAGCACGCCATCGCTTCGATCAATTGGTAATAAGTCGATCCAGGGCCCGCAGTAGGAGGATATTGGCTGAGGAAGACCGACGCGAGGAAACCTGCGGCCGCCAGTGCCGCGACTGGAGTGAACAGTCCAAACAACAGACACAGCCCCACGGCGATGTCAAAGTATGGCACCATCGCATCAATCACGCTGGTGTCGACTCGGGCCGAACGAGGCATTGTCGGTTTGAAAGCACGATGGGCCTGGAGTTGCTCGGGTGTCGCAATCGACAGCAACGAGGACGTGTAGTTCTTCCAGATTTTTTCGATCTCTTCCATCGCGCCAGCACCTTTGCTTGTCCATTCCTTGCGAATGGTTTCGCGCTGTCCGCCTAAACTCGAAACTCCGCTACGCACAGGGTCCCGGTCCATTCTAGCTTGGCGTTCTTTTCCAAGCTCGTATTCTTCTAAATCGTTAGCGTGCTCTTCGATCGCCCAGTCATATTGCTGTAACGCACTTTTGTAGACGTCTTGGGCTTGGCGATTTTTGCTTCCCGTCGAATTTGTAGTGGTCGCTGATTAACGCCCACTGCCATTTCCATTCCTGGTCGACGCGTTCGCGATCTAACCGAATTTTACCTTCATTGTCCCAGACAAGTCCACGAAAATGTTCGGCAAATGGCCCTTTTGCGTTGGCAAAAAAGGGCTTGGCGGTCCAATTTCCCGACGTGTACTTCTCCATCCCCTCGGTGTAAAAATGCCAACCAACGCTCAGTCTTAAGAGCACCAGCATGGTCATACCGATTAATCCCAGCAGTCTTGGAGAAAGCCCCCAGCCAACGGCCAAACGCAGCGGCAACAAAACAAGCTTTCTCACGGAAGGCAGACTCCAAACTAAGGGCAAGCAAGAACGCGTCGGGAAAATATCCACAACGGGGAAAGGTGGGGTGGTAGGGCGGGGATTCTATCAAAAAACCAGCCTCGCTGGGGGCTATTATGGCAAATGGACTCTAAATCGCCAAGGATAAAGGACGCAAAATTGCCACCACCGATTTTGCTGACGATCTCATTCGCTGCGAAGCCAACACCGATGTCCGCGGCAACTACTTCACCAGTTCGGGCTGCGTGGTGTTGACCGTGCGAGTTTCTTTCAGCCCGGTCGCATCGCGAGTGTATCCGAGCACTTCATGCAATTGAGAAAATTTGTTCACCCCGGTACTGAACTCAATCTCTTTGCCGCTGAACTGACAAGGGTGCTGATAGCCGCATGCGTAGGACAGCGACAGCAGTTCCTTGCGGAAGCTTTTGATAAATCTTGCCATCCGTTCTGCCTTTTCGTCGATGTTCAATCCCGCCTGCAGCCACCGATTCTGAGTGGCGACCCCGGCGGGACAATGGTCGGTGTGACACTTGAGCGATTGGATGCATCCAATCGCCATCATCGATTCACGCGCGATTTGAATGGCGTCACATCCCATCGCGAACGCAATCACCGCGCGATCGGGAAACCCTAACTTGCCGCTGCCGAGCCAGACGATGTCGTTGGAAATCCCCGCTTCTTGAAAAATCGGATAGACCCGTGAGAAGCCAATTTTGAAAGGCAGCGAGACATGGTCGGCAAACGAAAGTGGTGCGGCTCCGGTGCCCCCTTCGCCACCGTCGATGGTGATAAAGTCAGGGCCTTCGCATCGCTCTCGCATCCGTTTCGCCAATTCTTTCCAGAAGCCGCCGTTGCCGATCGCGCTTTTGATTCCCACGGGAATTCCCGTCCGGTCCGCGATCATTTCGATCCAATCGATTAATTCGTCCACGGTATTGAATTCCGAGTGTGCATTGGGGGAGATGCAATCGACCCCCACCGGGACGTCACGCGCGAAGGCAATTTCGGCAGTCACTTTTTTGCCCGGCAAAATGCCCCCTTTGCCCGGCTTGGCACCCTGGGAAAGTTTGATTTCGATGCAGCGGATGGACGCGTTTTGCTCGACTTTGGCCGCGACCACGTCGATCGAGAAGTGACCGTCACGGTCGCGAGCTCCGAAATATCCGGTGCCCAATTGCCACATGATGTCAGCTCCGTGGCAATGGTATGCACTGACACCTCCTTCGCCTGTGTTGTGAAAACAATTCGCCTTTTTTGCACCGATGTTCATCGCCGCGACCGCCTTGGCACCCAGCGAACCAAAGGACATTGCCGAGATGTTGATCACCGATTGAGGTTGATAGGGGCGAGCTCGGCCATGCGATTCGCCCATCACCTTTAAGCACGGAATGTAAGTGGGGTCATCGCCAACGTGTTCCGCCTTACTCTCAGGAAAGGGAAACACCGCATGTTTGATGATCGGATAACCGATGCCGTAGATTTGTTCGGTAGTGCCGAAGCCGAAGTTGCTGTTTTCCCCTTTCGCCGAGGCGTAGATCCAACTTCGCTCGTCTCGATTAAACGGCATCTCCTCTTTGTCGTTGGCGACCCAGTATTGCCGCATCTCGGGGCCCACTGTCTCGAGCCAATAGCGGATGTGACCGACGATCGGAAAGTTGTGCATGATGGTGTGCTTCTTCTGAATGAAGACATCAAACACGAAGACCAACACCAGGAATCCAGCAAGGCCAGCGAAGGAAAGCATGATCCAGTGGTCGCTCATTGCGTCAAACATGGTCGAGACCCTGCAAGTGAGAAGAAAGGGCGTGCAGTGTCATCGTAGCATGAGCCCCCCGCGGTGTGAGCGAGGAATGCCCACCTGGGACGCCACGTCCCGCCAGCTCACCTGGAGCCCACCTAGACGCCGCATCCCGGCAACCCACTTGGATCGCCGCATCCCGGCAGCCCACCTGCGACGCCGCATCCCGGCGGGGGGCACGCCAATTTGGTGTTTCTCGGCCCCACTTTTTGCGGCGACCCGACTCGTTGCGGCGGCCCGAAAGGTGAGAACAATAATTCGTAAAAAACGGCAAAAATGCTGCTCGGCCACGTTTTGAGTGCGAAAAATCGTCTGTCAAGTCGATGACCGAAGGACACAGGATTGCTAGGCTAGCCTACAGCCGACGTCTGGCCATGGCACGAAGGAAATGGAGCCCCCCCCTATGAACGCATCGATCATCACCGATTTAAGCCAAGCCGCTTCGCCAACACCGAAGCCGTTTGTCCATCTGCATTGCCATAGCCATTACAGTTTGCTGGACGGAGCCGGCGATATCGGTCGGCTCGTCGATCGTTGTGTCAGCCATGGCATGAACGCGATGGCGTTAACGGATCACGGAAACTTGCACGGTGCGCTAGAATTCTATCGCAAGGCAAAAGGGGCCGGTATCAATCCGATTATCGGTTACGAAGCTTATATCGCGCCGGGCAGTCGATTCGATAAGGGAGGCGCTAGCAGTAGTAAGGACGCCAGCTATCACCTGACCCTGCTGGCAAAAAATCGCGTCGGTTTCGGAAACCTCGTCAAACTGGCCTCCGCCGCTTCGCTCGAAGGGTTCTATTTCAAACCGCGAATCGACAAAGAAATTCTAGAAAAGTACAGCGAGGGGCTGATCTGTTTGTCGGGCTGTGTCAGCAGTGAATTTAGCCGCGCCGTGATGAAGGGCGTCGATACAGCCGAGCATGAAAAGGAAGCGCGGGAAATCGCGGGTTGGTTCCACAAAGTTTTCGATGATCGCTACTTCATCGAAATCATGAACAACGATGTGCAAATCCAAAGGATGCAATTGGAAGGTGCCGTCGATATCGCCAAACGCATGGGATTGCCGTTGGTCGCGACAAGCGATTGTCACTACGTCGATCAAGAGGATTCCGAAGCCCAAGACATCATGTTGTGTATCAACACGGGGCGTTTCCGTACTGACACGTCGCGGTTCAAAATGGAGAACGACCAGTTCTTCTTGCGCAGCCCCGATCAGATGTACGAGAAGTTCCCAGGGCTTGAGGACGCGGTTGCGCGAAGCCAAGAGATTGCCAATACGGTCGATATCGAAATTGAGTTTGGGAAACACTTCTTTCCTAACTTCGAGTGTCCTGATGACATGGCACCGATCGACTATCTGCGTGAGCTGTGTATCCAAGGGTTGCTGAATCGTTATGAAGGCGACTCCGAACGAATCATCGATGGCAAGCTGTCCGACGAAGTGATGGCGCGTTTGGATCGTGAATTGGGCGTGATCGAGAAACTCGGATTCCCGACCTACTTTTTGATCGTCTGGGACTTCGTCAACTACGCTCGCGATCAAGGAATTGCCGCAACCGCTCGTGGTAGCGGTGTTGGGGCGATCGTTTGTTACGCGCTTTACATGTCGCACGTCTGTCCGCTGCGATACGACTTGCTGTTTGAACGGTTCTTGGACGAAAGCCGTACCGAGCCGCCAGATATCGATATTGACTTTGAAAAAGAACGTCGTACCGAGGTCATCGATTATGTGAAACGGCGGTATGGCAGCGAAATGGTTTGCCAAATCGGGACGTTCGGAACGTTGGCGGCTCGCGCGGCGATCAAAGATACCGGCCGCGCTCTAGGGATGCCGCTGGGGCGAGTCAACCAGATCACCGAAATGGTGCCTGACGAGCTGAAGATCACGATCAAAAAGTCACTCGAAAAGAGTGCCGACTTGAAGATGACCTACGACGGCGATCCCGAAGTTCGTGAAATGTTAGACCTGGCGATGAAGATCGAAGGACTGGCACGGAACATTGGAACGCACGCCGCCGCGGTGGTTATCGCCGACAAACCGCTGCCCGAATACGTGCCGCTGACGCGAGTGCCAGGCAAACAGGACGTGATCACGCAGTGGTCGATGAACGACGTCGAGGCGTCGGGGCTGCTGAAGATGGACTTCCTCGGGCTTCGCAACCTGACGATCATGAGTCGCACGGTCAAGCTGATCGAACAGACCACCGGCAAGGTCGTCGATCCGCTCAAGTTCCCACTCGATGACAAAGCCTCTTACGCATTGCTGCAGCGAGGAGAGACCAAAGGGGTATTCCAGCTCGAGTCCGGCGGGATTCGCGATTTGTTGACGCGGATGAAGCCTGACCAGTTCAGCGACATCATCGCGACCGCCGCTCTGTATCGACCGGGACCGCTCGAAGGCGGGATGGTTGACGATTACGTGAATATCAAACACGGTCGTCAAGAGCCCGAATACAAGCACCCCGTGCTCAAAGAAATTCTTGAAGAGACCAACTCGATCATGGTCTATCAAGAACAAGTGATGCGGATTCTAAACCGGCTGGGGAATGTGCCTCTCTCCAAAGCCTACACGTGTATTAAGGCGATCAGTAAGAAGAAAGAGGCATTGATCAACCAGAACCATGATATTTTCATTGCCGGAAGTGTCGAAAATGGTCTGTCCGAAAAAGACGCGGAAGATATTTGGAATCTGATCGTCAAGTTTGCGGGCTACGGTTTCAATAAATCGCACAGTACCGCGTACGCGTTGATCGCGTTTCAAACGGCCTACCTCAAGGCCCATTACCCCGTCGAGTTCATGGCGGCACTGCTGTCGAGCGATATCTCGGGACGTAACTTTAAGCGTAAAGATGCGTTGATCGAGCACATCGAGGATTGCGAGCGGATGAACATCGAGGTCGTCAACCCCGATGTGAACCGCAGCGATTCAGACTTCTCCGTTGCTGATGGTAAAATCTTCTTTGCACTTTCGGCCATCAAGGGCTGTGGAGGAGCCACCGCAATCTCGGTTGCCGAAGAACGCAAAAAGAACGGGCCGTACAAAGATATCTATGACTTCTGTGAACGCGTTGATCAATCGGCTTGTAACAAGTCAGCGATCGAAACGTTGGTCAAGGCCGGCGCGATGGATTGCTTTGGCGCCAAGCGAAGCCAATTGGTTGCCGTGATCGAACGAGCGTTGCAGTCGGGAGCCGCCATCCAAGCAGATAAAAAGAGCGGGCAAGCCAGTTTGTTTGGCGCGTTTGAAGACGAAGAGGAGGAAGAGGACGAGAAGGCGTCGGCGCCACTTCCGGAAATGGACGAGTGGCCTGAGCGAGAAAAATTGATCTACGAAAAGGAAGTCCTCGGCTACTATCTCGATAGCCATCCGTTGGCTGAGTTCGAACCCAAGCTAGCTACCTTCCGAACGCACACAACCGATAAACTGGGCGATATCAAAGACCGTGGCGAAGTGACGCTGGGCGGAATGATCAGCTCGATCAAGATTGCTCATACTAAAAATCCCAAGCCAGGTGCTCCGTCGAAGTACGCCAACTTTGACCTCGAAGACATGCAAGGTGCGATCCGCTGTATCGTGTGGCCCAAAGGCTTCGCCGATATCGGACACCACGTGGTCCCCGATGCGGTGGTTTTGGCGAAAGGAAAAGTCGACCGTCGCGGCGGAGGCGACGAGGCCAACTTGATCGTCGACGAATTGATCCCGCTCGAAGGCCTCGGTCAGCGGTATACCCACGGTATGCGATTGCGACTTGACGAAGCAACTCATACGCCCGAGACGATGACACGGCTCCGCGAGATCTTGCGAGGCTACCCAGGATCTCAAGAAATGATGTTCAGCTTGGCGCTAAACGAAGGCGAGGTCGTGCATCTGAAGAGTGAAAAGTACCGCGTCGAGATCACCGAAGAACTTCGCGCTCGTGTGGACGATTTGCTGGGTGCCGGGCACTACAAATTGATGATGACCAAGCCGTCGCGGTAAACAAAAGTCGCCATTCACGTAGCGAAACTCGCTAGCCCCGGTTGGATGGTAACGAAACCGAGGCTAGCGGGCTGTTGATTCAATCGAAATGCAAATCGCATTGGTGAGCCGAGGGCCGTAAGGCGCCGGGTAATGCGTGGACCCCGGCCGCTGACGCGCGAGCGACTCACTAAAACCACGACTCACAAACTTCAACCGATTCGGTTTGGCTTACAGGTACTCTTGCTTCTTGACCAAGCCAGGCATCGGAATGCTGTAGCGGCCGTCGGGGTTCGCTTTCAGCGGCGAATCCGACCCTAGCGTCAAGTCGGCAATGTTGGGCGCGAATTCGTGATCGTGGCTCATGAACTTCTCGAGCGTGATCTCTTGTCCCGTATGAGCCGCCATGCGGCCCATTGACGTGACCGCGCTGGCCATCACACCCCGCTGGACTTCGTTGTACGGGGTGTCGTCACGAATCGCGGCGATCAAATCGTTCCATTCCAATTGGTACGGGTTTTCTTCGCGTTCGGGCCAATCCCATAACAGCTTGCTCTTGTCCATGTTGTGCCCTTCGTAAATTCGGCTTTTCGCGGGCGTATGAGACGCCGACGAGATCACCGCCAATCCCTTGCTGCCGTGCGCGTAGCTAGCGAATTCCTGTTTGCATCCCGCGATTGTGCGTCCGTCCACCAACAACTTCGCACCATCGGCAAACGTGTATTCCATCCCATAGGAATCAAAGTTTTGGTCGATCATGTCGCCGCGGTAATGACGGCCACCCACGGCGTGAACGCGAACCGGCCAATCGTTTTTCATCCAGCAAGCTTCGTCGATGTTGTGAATCAAGAAATCGCTGACCGCACCACCACTGAGCCACAAGAATCCGTGGAAATTCTTGATCTGATATTGCAGTTCACTCAGATCGGTGTTGTTGGGCGGCACCGCAGCCGAGGCGGTTGGACCGGCCATCCGGTAGGCCCGCAAAAGCGACACGTCGCCGATTTCACCATTTTGAATTCGATCAAACAGCTCTTGTCGCACTTTACAGTGACGGCACATCAACCCCACGCCAACCTTCAAGTTTTTGTCCAACGCTTTTTTGTTGATCTCTAACATCCGCGCCGATGTGGGCGCGTCGATCGTGACCGGTTTCTCCATAAACACGTTCATCCCCTTTTCGATCGCGTAGGTGTAATGCACCCAGCGGAATCCCGGAGGAGTCGCGAAGATCACAACGTCGCCGGGACGCAGGCAATCGATCGCCTTTTTGTAGCCGTCAAAACCAATGAATTGACGTTCTTCGGGAACGTCGACCTTGCTGCCAACGCGTTTGTGCTTTGATAGCGATGTGTGTGTGCTCCTGATGTTCTTTTCAAAGACATCAGCCAATGCAACCAGTTGAATCGGTCCGTTTTCGACGGACAATGCGTTGAGTGCTGCACCCGTACCGCGGCCTCCGCAACCGACCAACGCGACCCGGATAGTGTTGTCTTCGGCTGCATGTACATGCTGGGCCGATGCCGCAACCAAGGTCGTCGCCGCAGCCACTTGGCCAGTACTCTTGATGAAATCCCGGCGTGATGAACCGGTGGACTTGTTTTCTAATTTCATATCAGCGTTCCGCAGGTAGGAGGGGAGGAGAGGGAGATAAAGCGAGATTGAACGTTGGATTATTCCACAGGATCTAGTTGCACCGGAGCGGTTTTGTCCCATTTGTTGGCTTTTTCGTCTGCCGTCGGCTCGATAAGCGGCCGGACCACACGGAAGCCCACGCCCTGTGCATCGGTCAGATACCAGATGCTCTGCGGTAGCTGCGGATCCTGCTCTTTCCACTCTTCGCTGGATCCTTCGCGAACGCCGCTGCGAAGCATATCAGGATCATCGTCCCAACCGCCGCCGCGTACGATCCGCGGATACAGCGTGCTGGGGATCGCCAACGGGTTTTTGATTTTGGGATGCTGCGAATAGAAGTTATCAACGTATTGGTCTAGCACCCATTCGGCCACGTTGCCGTGCATGTCATACAATCCCCATGGGTTGGGCTTCTTTTGGCCCACTTCGTGATAAGCATCGTCGCTGTTATCAAAATACCAGGCGTAGTCATCAAGTTGTTCGGGATCATCGCCGAACGAATAGGCTGTTTCGGTTCCCGCGCGAGCGGCGTATTCCCATTCAGCCTCGGTGGGCAAACGGTAGTAGCGGCCTGTTTTTGCCGACAACCATTTACAAAACGTACGCGCGGCGTGTTGCGTCATGCTGATCGCGGGATAGCGTTCCTTGCCCATCCCAAAGCTCATGTCCGTGTAAGGTTCGGTCGGCTTGGATATGCCATCGACCAATTCGTCTCGCGGCGTGGCGGGGATCGACAACATCGTCCGACGCCGTTGATCCATCTGCTCGCTCCAGACATCGTATTGGTCCCAAGTGATTTCGTACTTGCCCATCCAAAAGGGATCGACCGTGACTTCATGCTGTGGGCCTTCGTCCTCGTTGCGGTCCGCTTCGCTCTCGGGGGTGCCCATCGTGAACGTGCCGCCTTGGATCGGAACCATTTCGATCGCTAATTCGGTATGTTCGATCGGTTCCGCATACGGTTTCATCTCCGCTTCGGTTGCGGCAACGGCGTTGGGAACATCCAGCACTGCGTCGTCCGCCGCATTAGAAAGTGACGCGAACACGAGCACAAAAGCGGCGACTGTCGCGAGTCGTGAACCGGTTTGAGGGGTCGAAAGCATCGTCCGAGGTGGGTTAAGGTGGGAATGAGAGGCGAGAGTGTGAAGCCATTATAGCCACAACACTGTGAGGTGTGTGTTAAATGTCGGTGACTTCCCGAGGCAGCCGGTGCGACTACAGATCGTTGTTGCGGACTTCGGCTAGCCGGGCGGCGAGTTTGCGTTGAAAGTCTTTGACCATGGACGCGTAGGCTTTGTCCGACGCCAAGTTGGTGTACTGTTTGGGATCACGGCGGACGTCAAATAATTCGATCCCCCCCGACGCGTCTTCGTTGTACTGAATGTAGGCCCAATCGTTTTCACGCAGCAGGAAACCTTTTCGCATCGGGGCGACGCTAAAGGCGGCTTCACGAACGGTGACGCTCGGATCATCCAGCATCGGCGAGATGTCTTTGCCTTGCAGACGCTCGGGGATCGGCATGCCACAGAGCGCCGCGGTGGTGGGGTACAAATCAATCAGCTCAACAAGGCTGTCGCACACCGCTGGCTGTTTGCCGGGGACGCTGATGATCAGCGGGACCGACGCGGATTCGTCCCGCAGGCTGACCTTGGCCCAAAAGTCGTGTTCGCCGAGATGGTAGCCATGATCGCTGGTGAAGATCACGATCGTGTTGTCTCGTTGTCCCGAGGCGTCGAGCGCTGCGAGCACCTTGCCGACTTGGGCGTCCATAAACGCAACCGACGCATAATAGCCACCCACTGCTTTTTTCTGGCGGCGAACATCCATTTGCATGTTCAGGCTGGTCTTGTAATTGATGCCCGCTTTGGGAATGTCGTCCCAATCGCCATCCACTTTTTCAGGTAGCGACATCGACGCGAACGGTTTGAACGGTTCGTAATACGGACGCGGCGCGACGAAGGGAACGTGAGGGCGAACAAAACCCACGCCCAGCCAAAACGGATTGTCGCTGTGTTGCCCAATCAATTCGACCGCTTTGGCGGCGGTTTTGCCATCGCTGTGAACATCGTCGTCTCCATCCGCTTCGACGACCACAAACGTGTTGCCACCGACCACCGGTTTTTTGCCATTAGGATTGCGTTCCAATGTTTCACCGTCGCCCGCCGCCTTCCATTCGGGGCCTGGGCTATTGAATCGTTCGTTCCAACTGCGTTCGTCATCGGCTTCGTTGCCCCCTTTCTCGATCCCTCCCGGTACGCCCATATGAAAGATCTTGCTTACCCGCGCCGCGTAATAACCACGGTCCTTAAAATACTCTGACCACATCGCACGGTCGCCGATCTGAGGCCGCGGATTCTTGTAACCCAGCACACCGGTCGCGTGCGGGTAGTAGCCCGACATAAACGACGCCCGCGAAGGCCCACAATAGGTGCCTTGGCAATAGGCTCGGGTGAACCGTGTCCCTCGCGCGGCCAACGCATCAATGTTCGGCGTCTGGCAAACCGTGTTGCCGTAGCAAGACAACGCGGTGGAGGTGAGGTCGTCCGAGATGATGAACAGGACGTTGAATTTGCGCGGCGGTTTTGCTGTCGCTTCGTTCGCATCACTTGCCGGTGATGCGAACACGAGACAAGCAATTACAACGAAAAGTCCAACGAGGCGACCGAGCGAAACATTCATGAAAAAGCACCGGAGGTGGGAGGTGGGAGGTGGGAGGTGGGAGGTGGGAGGTGGGAGGTGGCGTTTTGCAGGACCTTGGGGGACTAATGAATATAACCTTGCGGTGAGAGCCGTACCAGTTTTGCGGCGACTCGCTTCCAAAGTCCGGTGCGGCCCAGGATTTTGCCAATTTGAGTGATCTCGCACTCATGGTCCATCGCCAGCACCTTATCCGCATCCGCTTGGCTCATGGTCAGGATCAGCTCAAAATCTTCGCCATCGCTCCAGGCGTGTTCAAACGGCGTGCGGCCACTTTTTTCGGCCAACATGATCGCGTCGTCGTGAATTGGGATCGCGGGAATGTTCAGCTCGACCCCAACCCCGCTGGCGGCACACAGACGATCGAGGTCCAGCGACAACCCGTCGCTGATGTCGATCGCGGCGTGCACGTCGACGCATTCGCGCAGTCGATTGGCGAGATCCACCCGGGGGGTGGGACGCAAGTGTCGACCCAAGATGCTGCCGCCGACAAAACCGGTCACCAGCACGGCGTCGTTCTCTTGGGCTCCGCTTCGCAGCCACGGATTTCCGGCCGGCACGTCGCCAAGCAGCGTGATGCTGACGCTCAAAGGGCCGTTATAGGTCGAGATGTCACCTCCGGCGATCGCGACCTGGAATTCCGCCGCCGCTTGCAAAATCCCCTCATAGACGTCACCGGCAATTCGCGTCGCGTTTGGCTTGGGGAGTGCCAAAGTGACCAATGCCGACTTGGGCACCGCGCCCATCGCGGCGATATCGCTCAGATTAATCGCCATCGCCTTGTAGCCAGCGTCGGCGTAGTCATGTTCGCTCGAATCAAAATCGACGCCGTCAATGATTTGGTCGGTACAGGCGATCAGGTTGGCTTGTGGAGGCTCGATGACGGCGGCGTCGTCCCCGATTCCCACAGCGACTTGGGGCAGCGAGCGGCAGCGACCGCGAAGATAGGCAAGAAAAGAGTGTTCCATGTTGAAATTGCGTGTTTTCGAGGGGGAAAGTGGCATTCGAGAACCGCCCCGCGACTCGCAAATCGCCGATTGCGAGCGAGAAAGCGGTGAAATAGACGTCATTTCGGTCCAAAAGTGAGGATGACGCCCAGAAGTGTCCCCCGCCGATCCCCAACACACAATCCCAGCACCCCACTTCCCCCGTTTCCCCCACCTCGCCCGTGGAACATCGGCCGATTTTGTGTGAAACTAGAAAAACAGGGGACATCTTGCGAAAATTGCTGGACCATCCTTGGTGGACACTCCTATTATTCGGTTGTCCCCAAGCCAAGCCACTGGCCGCATCCCTCTGACTGAACTCGTCAAAAACACTCAGTCACGATTTGCCAACGAGACTACAGGGCTAGGGAGCTACCGGTTATGCCTGATTTTTTTCTCAACACGACCGTACAAGCTGGGCTTTCCGTTCTGGTCTTATGCATCCTGATTGCCGCCGGATTTTATCTTGTGTCAAGCTATCGGGACTACAACGCCAAGGACGGGGAACCAGTCTACGAGACGCTAGCAAATTTGAAAGAAATGCATCTCCGGGGTGAGATCAGCGAAGAAGAATACCGAACTATAGAAGCGACAACCCAACGTCAACTAGCAGACCGAATGCAAAACGACCCTTCAACGTCTTCGGGCGACGAAGGGACGAAAGCCTGAGTGATCTGAACAATCCGTCCGAGACTCCTTTCCCGTTACGATGTCAAGCAGCCCTTTGTGGTTGTCGATCTTGTAACAATCTCGCAGCGGACTGTTCTCCACTGGGGCATTCGCGAAGCATCAACCAATTGCGGGTGAAGCTTGTCGAATTAGCTCGGTAGTCTAGTCTTGAATTGGGACAATCTTTTCGAACGAATGACCCTTCCATATCCATGTGGGCGTTCAATCGGAAAACTATATATTTCGTTTAATTAGAATCAAACCACAATCGGCTCGAGTCTTTCGAGGAAACGGATGGCCTGAGGGTGTCTGTTTTTTTCGGCCACATTGCGGTTCGCTACGTCATGCTACGTTGCGGGCTGCAATATTCTGGTCGGCAAAGACGTCACCAAAAGCATTCGAGCCCGTGGCCCTAACCGTTTGACGCGTTGTTGATCTCACGTGGGTGTGATCTACGGCGAGCGCAGAGCCTCGGCTCATGAAACGCGCGTTAGTCGTTACTACAGCCCACATCAGACCAACAACACAACCAGGAGCCGTGTATGACCTCGAAAGAAACCCCAACTTCGCGTCGTGGAAGTTCGACCAACAAAAAGAATGCATTCTGTTCTTTCTGTCGCAAGAGCTACCGTGATGTGGGACCGCTCGTCGAAGGCCCAGGTGACGTGTACATCTGTGGCGAGTGCATCGAGCTGTGTCAGTCGATTCTGGATCAAGAACAGCGTCGACGTGGGCCAAGCAAGTCGCTGTTCAGCGACATTCCCGCGCCCAAAGACATTGTCGAACACCTCGACAATTATGTGATTGGTCAAGGCGCTGCCAAACGCGTGCTCGCGGTTGCGGTGCACAATCACTACAAACGCCTCAATAGCGAATGGGAAGGCAATTCGGACGTCGAGATCGAAAAGAGCAACATTCTGTTGGCCGGACCGACCGGTAGCGGAAAGACATTGCTCGCTCGTTCGCTCGCCCGCATGTTGAATGTTCCTTTCGCCATCGGCGATGCCACCACGCTGACCGAAGCCGGTTACGTGGGTGAAGATGTTGAGAACCTACTGCTGAAACTGTTGCACGCCGCCGATTTTGATGTCGAAGCCGCACAGCGTGGGATTCTGTACATCGACGAAGTCGACAAGATCGGTAAGACCAGTGCGAATGTCTCGATCACGCGTGACGTTTCCGGCGAAGGGGTTCAGCAGAGCCTCTTGAAGATGCTCGAAGGCACCGTGGCAAACGTTCCACCGCAAGGCGGACGCAAGCATCCCGAACAGCAATACATCCAGCTCGATACAAGCAACATCTTGTTCATCGTGGGTGGAACGTTTGTTGGGATCGAAGACATCATTCGCAAACGCATGGGACATCGTACCCTTGGGTTCGGTGGAGGTGCCGGGCACCGTAACGAGCAAACCGATTCGGAATTGCTCGCCAACGTGCAAACCGAAGACATTTTGCAGTTCGGTCTGATTCCCGAGTTGATCGGACGATTGCCAGTGGTCAGCTACTTGCAGCCGCTCGACGAAGACGGTCTTGTGCGTGTGATGAAAGAGCCTAAGAACGCGTTGGTGAAACAGTATCAAGCCCTTTTCCAAATGGAAAATTGCGACTTGAAGTTCACTGACGGAGCACTTCGCATGGTGGCTCAACGAGCATTGGAGAAAGGCGTCGGGGCTCGCGGGCTACGAGGCATTCTCGAAGAGGTGATGTTGGACATCATGTACGATCTGCCAGGCCAAGAGGCAGGCAGCGTCTACACGATTGACGAGACCGTGGTCAGCGGATCACGCAAGTTGTTCCAGATGCCGACGACCAAAAGTGCCTAGTCGAGCCAACGCTCGGTAGCGGATTTTAGAAGCACTGCATCACGATTCACAGCGAAGCGAAAACGCCATGGCAGCCATCCAAAGGTTGCCGTGGCGTTTCGTCGTTAGTGTCGCTCGGCTCTCGGGACGTCGACTTTCCAAGTGACGCATTAGGTCGAAGCGGAAGTCGTCAAGACTGTCGTTGTTTGAGTACCCAGTCCCAGTCTCCTAGCCACGGTAGTGGCGTCAGCACTTAGCCCCATGTGTAAACATGGGGGTTTGGTTGTCTTAACCCCGCCGAAGCCGCGGTAGCGGCGAAAGCAATCAATGCCAACATGTTGCGCGTGGCGACTGACGGAGTGCCAATCGCAACGCGATGACATGCAATAACCACGGACGCAAGTATACTGACTTGGATAGTTAACACCATTCGAGAAACGGCACCAGTTAATAATGGGATAACCACCTCAATTTGGAATGGTGGAAAAAGGGGGGCGGACACCGTTTTGTGGTTTGGGTCATTTGTCGGGTTTGCCGAAGGTGGTGGCGAAGTCGATGTCGGTTTCGCTAAGTCGATTCAGCGGGATCGTGATCGTTTGCCCGTTGTCGGTGCGTCGCAGTGTGACTCGGTCATCGGCGTGACTGACCAGCACGGCATCGACCTTGAAACTTCCACTCGCATCGCTCCAGGTTCTTGGCATCAGGGTTGCCAGATGACGCAGCGTGTCCCAGCGAGTCGAGAGGCTCTTCAGGGCCGAGGTGACCTCGCGAGCCTGCTTGGCCAATTCGGCATCATCTGATTTTTCTTTCTCGGCAAAGCGAGCGAGGGTTTTGCGGAGCGTCTGCTGAAGCAATGAATTGTATGGCGGCGGAGCGGACACGTCGGCTCGCTGTTTCAGCTCGGCATCGAGTTCCGGCTTTCGGCCGACCAATTGTCGCTGCATCGCTAATTGGTGTTGTGATTCGAGTCGAGGTAACACTTCGGCAGACAAAGCTTCGTCGGTGGGCAAGAATCCATTGTCGAAAAACGCTTGCCGCCATTCGCCTAGGTAGTGATAACCAACGCGGACCGAAAATGGACCGGCAGCATCAAAGTACGGCGCTCCTTCGAACTGGAAATCGCTGTTGCCGCGATAGGGCATTGACAGCTCGGTCGAAAATTCACCAAACCCGCTTCCCGAAAGCAGGATTTTGATTCCCGCCGTGGTGCCTCCGGCTTGCTCGAACTCGCGGTCAAACGCGACAAGTCCCTCGCCGCTAGCTTTTCGCGGAGTGATGACCGACAACACCGACGCCTCGGTCGTGCGAACATCGTCGTTGCCAAAGTCCGCTTTGAACTCAAACGTGTCTTTGTAACTGAACGAAGTTTCGGCGTTACCGGCCGGAGGAAGTCGCATCAGCGGCACCTTGGCGATTTGTCCCAACAGCAGCGGCATGTTTCCAGGCCCCGCGATCTGGGTGATTTCGCCCTGGGCCGATACCGAGATTTGGCCCTCGCAGAACTGAAACAGTCCCGGATAGTGATCGACTTTGGTGATGAAGTCTTGATCGGCAAGTCGACTACGCAAACGCATCCGCTTTTGCATTTCTGCGGCGTGCGGGGGCAAGCCGGGTGGCACGGCGATGTCTTCCTCCGGCGGTCGAGCTAGTCGCGAGCGTTTTGATTCGATCCAGTGTTGCAGCGAAGATCTGCTCCAGGGTTTCGACCCGTAGAACGGGACGCTGTAGTAGGTCGCCGTCCAGCCGGCCGCGTCCGAATGAGTCACATCGAAATGCAGGCGACAACGTTGATTCAAGATCGATTTGGGACCGCGGTTGCCGGACACGTCCATTACACGAACTTCGATCCCGTACAGATAGCTTTCGCCTACCACCGGTCGGTACACTGCGTCTTGAGCAAACGCACTGCGAGCGACCGAGTCCCCTAACCCGGTTGCCCACGACATCATGCATATCACAATCGCCATGGACCGAATGCATTTGGTTGTCGCAGATGGTGTCGCGATCATCGAATTTCCTCGGCCAATCGTTCCATATCGGTTCGCAACGACCGCATGTACCGCCGCCATTCCAGTTCCAATGTGGTTCGATCCCCAAAGCATTCGTCAAAGGTGGCGACCAACTTCTCGGCTCTGGCTTTAAGCGATTCGGGGTCGGTGATTTCGATATCGATTTCTTGGATTTCACGATAGAATTTGATCAGTTGATCAAACCGTTCGTGGAACAAAAAATGGGTCAGCGCCCAAGCTTGGCCATAGGCGGGCAATTGGTTACCCAGCATGCCTTCGATCGCAAAGCCAAGATCCGAAACGATGAAATCAATTCCGCCGCGTACGGGATCACCTTCGAGCACGCGGTAGTACCCAATACGGTCGCGATCGACGACACCCACACCGCTCCAACGTGCCATCTTGGAAGACTCGAAAAACGAGGCCAGCCCTTCGTGGACCCAACGCACGAACACACCATCACTGGGGAACAGATCGGTATTGCCAGCTAATTGGTGGACCGCTTCGTGCGAGACGACGCTGATGTCTTCGCTTTCGCGTTCGATGTCGATCAGCAATTCGACCGTGTTGGCAAATCGGATCAGTTCGCCGCCACCCTGCACGCGGTTGCGGCGGACGTCTTGTTTCATCCCGTCAAACATTTCATTCAACTTTTGCAGCTGTTGAAACATTGGGGTGGTGCCGGAATCGTAAAAGATCGAAATGTTTTCTTTGGGCAGATAGAATCCCGCGACTTGTCGCAACCCCATCCCCAGCCGTTTTTCCATCTGCATGAAATCGGCATGTTGGCTGAACAGCACGACGGCCAACGGGTCGGTGGGCGGACGCAGGAACAATCCTTCGAAGGCAAAGGTCAGGAAATACGATTCGTAAACCTTTTCCAGCAGTTCCAAACGCATTTCCGGACGTGTCTTGCGAGTGCGAGGGTCCTTTTCGTTGTCGCCATCATGCAGCAAAAAGAAATGCTTGCTGCGGGAAAGCTGCATCGATTTGCCACCGACCAATTCGCGTGCGTCCGATTCGATCGTTTGGTTTTGAGCAACCGGTCGGTTTAGGTAGTACATCAATCCGGCGAGTTTACGGATTTTCGCGTGACTGGAGTCCAATTTCCAGGCCGCACTGAGCAGCGATTTGCACTCGTCAAGCAAACCGTTGTGCAGTGCCCATTTGGCGGTTTCGAGCATCGTGTCGACGTCTTTGCTTTGCGTCGCTTCACGCAGCTTTTTGGCAAACACCGCCTCGGTGGTGGGCAGTTTCAGGACCTGGATGTCTTTGGCGTTAAAATAGAGTGACCCGCGTGGATGCCGATGCGTGGCGGTACCGCCAGGGTTGTACGTCACGCTGCCTTCGAGCATGATCGACAAGTCGCTGCCGGGAAGTGTGTAGAGTGTATAATCCGCCCGGCAATGAGTTTGCGGAAGGAAGAGAACGGCACAACAAATGAATGCCGTGTGAACCGCGATGTTCGAAAAGAAATGGACGCAGGGTCTCATGCGTGATGGCCTCGGAGTGAGCATTTGGTCGCATCCGAGTATGGGGGGCACGCAAGGCAAAGTCAAGCAAACAGTGCTTCAACTGCTTGCCCTTTTCCGTCTTTGGTCACGTAGAATGGGCGTGCTTCGATATCAAAGCCGGTTCGCGGACTGATCCCCATCGCCGTCATGATCGTGGCATGCAAATCTTCGATCGAAACGGGATCTTCGATGGCCACAAGAGGACGTTCCGGTGCAGTGGCTCCGTATAGAAAACCTGACTTCATGCCGCCGCCAAACAACAACACGCTTGATCCCGCCGTGAAATGTCGGTGTAGTCCATAGTGTTTCATTTCAGCGACTGTGTCCACTTTTTCGCGAGCTTGGTCGTTGGCGTTGGATCCGGGTTGTCCCTCCATCAACGCATCGCGGCTGAATTCCGAGGCCACGATGACAAGGGTTCGGTCGAGCAGTTTGCGCTGATCCAAATCGAGGATCAATTGTGCAATCGGCTGATCCACTTCACTGTGCATGCGGGCCATCGTCGTGTGCCCGTCGTTATGAGTGTCAAAATGCAAAAAGGGGACATATTCTGTGGTGACTTCGACGAATCGTGTTCCGGCTTCGACCAATCGACGGGCTAACAAGCATCCTTGGCCAAAACGCGTGGAGTTGTACTTTTGGGCAACCTCGCGAGGTTCAAGCGAGATGTCAAATGCCTCACGCTCTTTGGAACTGAGCAGCCGATAGGCGTTGTCAAAGGATCGCAGCATCGATTCCTGATGATAGTCGCTCATGAATTCTCGCTGCGGGCTTTGGTCGACCAATCGTCGAAACAGCTTGTTGCGGTTGGCAAACCGCTGAGCATCCATGCCCTTGGGAGGACGAACCGATACCGCAGCACGATCCGGGTAGGGCAAATTCATTGGCCCATATTCACTGCCGAAAAACCCGGCGGTGGTGAATGCTTTTAGTTCTTCGCTTTCACCCACCCCTTCGAGTCGTTGGCCGATGTTGACAAACGCGGGCATCACTTCGTTGCGCGGCCCCAGCACGCGGGCCATCCACGAACCGATATGGGGCGCAGCAACCGTTTGCGGCGGAACGTAGCCGGTGTGCCAGTGGTATTGGTGTCGTGAATGCAGGATGCTGCCAAGGTCCGGTTGCACGTGAGAACGAATCAATGTCGCGCGGTCCATTACACCCGCGATATTTTCCAGCCCTTTGCAGATTTTGATATGGTCCACGGCGGTATCAATCGCCGGGAACGTGCTCAGCATATCGGATACCTTCAATCCCTTTTTAAATGGATGGTACCGTTTCGGGTCCAAAGTGTCCGGCGCCGCCATCCCGCCTGCTAACCAGATCAATATGCAGGCGTCGGCGGTCGGTTGGGGATGTTCCACTTGGTCCATCGCCGAGACGAATTGCTGGGGGACGCCGGACGCCATGGCGGCAAGGGATGCTGCGGAAAGTTGCCGCAAAAACTCGCGACGCACCAGGGATTCAGGACGCTGAGGATCGTCTTGGAAATGCATAACAGTGACTCAAGGTTAAGTTCGTTTCGAACGTGTTTCTGTGTGAATCGGAAACGCCCATTAGGCGGTTCGGCGTCAACGAATCAGCATGAATTCGGGCAGCATACAGATCGCCCACAATGCGTCTTGCAGTTGTGCGGTGGTTGGCGAATCTCCTAGAACATCGCGAAATAATGCCGCTTCCGATTTCGTTGGGGCACGAGTGAGCGCGGATTGAAACAAGTGGTATACGAGTTCGTCGGTCGAGTTCCACGTATCGTCATTCCAGCGATCGGCTCCGGTGGCAAACGCCTCGGCAAGCGAGGGTTCATTCGCAAGATCAATCGCTTCGAGCGTGGTCAGACTACTTGGCCGCATGGAAACGATTTGGTCGCGGATCGGTCGACCGAGCGATTGCATCAAGGCGTTGTTTTTCATCAGTGACGCGCGAACCATCGGCATGTGACGCGACGAACCGGTGACGTTTGCGAGCGTCGCGGCGGCTTCGCGATGAATCAAATCGCTCCACGCGTTGACCGGTTGCACCACCGAAACTTTGTTCCAGCCCTCGGTGGGGGCCTTCGGACGAGCGTTCTTGGGGTGAGGAAGGGGCTTGGCGATGTCGGGATGGAATTCCCATGACGGATCGCTGACGATCGATAGCTGAGTTTGATCTTCGAGCAATAGTTTTGCTGCAAAAAACAGACCCGCGGCGTTGGGGGTGTTCCCCGCGTTTTTGGCTTGAAACAACAGTTCGTTGCTTCCTTTGCGTAGCAAGTTCGCCAACTCAATCGATTGTAGGCTGGTCCAATCGTTCGACGAGCCTGCTTTGGTGCCGTTGACGTACAGGGCGAATTCGTTGTCACAGGTCAGTACGGATCCGCTTTGTAAAACTTCGCTCGGCAAATCAAATTTTTTGCGAATCCACATTTCTTGATTCGCGGGAGCGGCGTGTCCGTTGCGGCCCCCCCAAATCCATTTGGCATTGGATATCACCGAATCGACGGCGTTGGAATCATCTGCACTCGGCGAGATAACATGACGCGAGACGGGGGCGT
>NZ_ANOG01000551.1 GCF_000346295.1 Rhodopirellula maiorica SM1
GACCAGACCTTCCAACATTGGTCTAACTTATTTTCTTGACGCAGCTTAACATAGGGGCGAACGTTGACTCGCCGGCCAAGGAGGGCTGCCATGGAATATTCGATCTTTCAAGATTCCGTCTTTCAGAATTTCGTCGCTGAAGCCCCGATCGCTACCGTGGCTCAGATGATCATGCGACGGTTGATCGAGCCCGAGGCGGTCAATCAGATCTTCGACGATAACGCCGAGCTTCAGTACGAGCGGACGCAGATGTTTTCGACGATTACCTCGGTGATGGCGAGCGTCATCCTGGGCCAGAACCCCAGCGTTTATGCGGCCCACAAGAAACATGCCGAGAAGCTGGGGGCCTCCTGCACCGCTCTGTACAACAAGCTCCAACGGATCGAACCGGCAACGTCGCGCGGGCTCGTTCAGCACAGCTATCACCGCGCCGTCGAGATTCAGAAGACCCTTGGCGGTGTCGAGCGGAACGACGTGGCCGGCTATCAAACCCGCATCCTCGACGGAAACCACCTCGGCAAAACCGAGCACCGGATCAAAGAGACTCGGGACCTTGTCGCCGGCCCATTGCCCGGAAAATCGTTGGCTGTTTTGGATCCGCGATTCAAAGCCATCTGCGATTTCGTCCCCATCGAAGACGGCTACGCTCAAGAACTTTCGGGCCTGGATCAGATCATCGAAACGCTGGCGGCCAAGCAATTGTGGATCGCCGATCGGAATTTCTGCACGTTGAAGTTCGTGTACGCGATCGCGGCAAAGAGTGGCTGCTTTGTGATTCGGCAACACGGCAAACTCAAAGGCACGATCAAGGGCAAAGAGAAAAAGATCGGCAAAACCGAGACCGGAGTTGTTTACGAAAACCAGCTCATCCTTCCCGAGTACGAGGGCGAACAGATGACCGTCCGGCGCGTGGTGATCCAGCTCAATACGCCCACGCGTGACGGTGATACCGAGATGGTGATCCTGACGAATTTGCCGATCGAGGATGCCGACGCGGTGCGGGTAGCGGAGCTGTACCGCGACCGCTGGAAGGTGGAGACGGCGTTCTTGCACATGACGCTGCACCTAAACTGCGAGATCAACGCGTTGTGTTATCCGGCGGCTTCGTTGTTCTGTTTCGCGGTGTCGATCGTGTCCTTCAATGCGTTGTCGGTAATCAAGTCGATTGTCGCACGCGTACATAGTCGCGAGGCGAGCGAGTCGCTCTCGCACTTTTACCTATGCGATGAGATTGCCCGTGACAGTCGTGGCCTGTTGATCGCGTTGCCAGAGCCACGATGGGATGAAGTGACGCGGATGCCACTGCAGAAGTACTGTGACGAACTGATCCGGATTGCCGGCTCGATGAAGATCAAACGCTACCGCAAATCAGTTCGCGGCCCGAAGAAGCCACCGCCGAAAAAGAAAGGCAACAAACGAACGGTTCATGTCTCAACTCAACGATTACTCGAAAAACGCAAGGAATCATGATGTTGGAAGGTCTGGT
>NZ_ANOG01000552.1 GCF_000346295.1 Rhodopirellula maiorica SM1
CGGGTAGGGTCGACGTAGGTGTCGCAAGTTGTGTTTCCGTTGGCGACGGTCACATTGCCCGTTGTCGACAGATTTGCACGAGTGCGAATGTCGTTGTCACCCAGATCGGTGGCGATCTCAGCGGCACAAACGGTATTGGACAATCCATCGAGAACGTCGCGAAAACGGGATGTTTGACGATGAACGAAGAAGCCGCGATTGGCAGCTCGACCTCGCTCTGCGTTGGCGGATGTGACATTTCCGTTATCGTCCATCGCACCCGTGATGAGATCTGCAGAATCGCCAATACATGCGACGTAATTTGTACGGCCTTGTGCTGGTAATCCCGTGCCTGGATCGCTAGGACAGCGAAGCCCAGGAACCTGGGTCAGAAACGGCTCGTACCGCGCAATCGTATGGCTTGCGATGCTCATCCGCGGACCAGGTCCCATGGGTGGGAAGCTTAGGCCCGTCACAGGGTCTTTCAGAGGATTGGAAATTTGTTCCCACAACGCTTGCTGCTCCATGAAGGGGGTCAAGCCAACGAGCCAACTCAGTTCCAACCCATTTTGCGTTCTCGGAACATTGCCCGCGGTTGGTTTTCGGGTGCCACCTGGAGTTCCCGTGCCATGCGTCGAAATTTGATTGTAGGCAGCGTGGTAGTTGTGTACCGCCAACCCGATCTGTTTGAAGTTGTTGCTGCAACTCATTCGGCGTGCTGCTTCACGAGCCGCTTGAACCGCCGGCAACAGCAAGCCAACCAAAACTCCGATAATGGCGATAACAACGAGTAACTCAACTAACGTGAAACCTCGTCGATTGTGCGAGACACAACTTGGCGTAGACATATTCAGACCTTTAATAGCTTTAAAAAAATAGTTTCGCTTGAGGCGACAATGCTCCTCATAGCCCCTTAACCGAGACTGGTGTCAGAAATCTGAACACTGTTCTCAGAAAAAAAAGTCTATTTTTTAAATTTGCCTTGTTCAGGCCATGCGACATCCTGAATTTGCCGAGTCGTCAATCGGATTCTGTAATCACTTCGATCCACGTAGGCAGACTCGCTATTTGTGCGTCTGACACCGGACCGGGGTCGACGAGGATGCGGCGGAGGGTCCGGTTCCCCTGCAAAGGTGTGAGATCCGTCACCGGAGTCTGTCGAATATCAAGTTCGAGAAGCTGGAGGCCACGGAGTTCCGAAAGGTCGTGAATTCCCGTCTCACGAAGATCCAGCACTTGAGGTTTGAAAATGTGCAGCAGACTGAACCGATTTGGATGACGCTCGGAAATTGCAAAGCTTCTGGTCAGATGTTTCAGACCTGCTCCACGCAAACGCACCGTTGCCGTCTCGGGTTCGTAAGTCATTCCTTCACTATTCCAATGGGAATTGTTGATGGAAACCCAAGCTCGTGCGATCGCAAGTTTTTCGTCGGGCGAGCGATCATGAACGACGTCATAGATCATCATTTTCTCGGCGAGTGGTGCTCGCCAACGGTTTGCGGAAATCAAATCACGCATTACCGAAATTAGCTGAGTGGAGTTGAGGTAACCGTCCGCATTGAGATGTGGCAAATACTTTTCGGCGAGTTGCACGAGACCGGGGGTAATCTGTTTGCCGTTTTCGACCAGCTCAAGCGCCGCTTTAAAATCTTGAGTGAGAAACAAAATCCAAAACTTTTGGGTCCAGGCATGCGAACTCGGCGGAGGATTAAAGTCGAGAATCGAGTCCAAGTGGTCGAGCGTTAGTTTGATCGCAGGCCGCAATGTCTCCTCTCGCTGTAACGCCGAATCAAGAACAAATTCAGAGTGTCTTGAGGCAGCGACAATTTGGTGAGCACGACGTCGATCGGACTCCTTTTTCTCAGCCAGGTACTTCGCCAGAGAACTCTCTGCCTCTCGCTTTGCTTGTTCAGAGCTTTCCAGCGCCGCCAAGGCGTGCAGGTGTGCCTGTTCGGCGAATGCTTGAGCCTCTTCAGCAATTGATTGAGAATGTTCGGCTCTTTCATAAGCCACCTGCAAGTTACCATTCGCTTCGACCGCGACCGCTTTCGCCGACAGTGCCTGTTCGCGACTATTGCGAAGCTGCAGCACAAAATAGGTAACACAGATCGCCAAAATGGTCAGCAAGCCGAGCGCCATTGAGCAGGCATCGCGATGTCGTCGATAGAACAATCTCGCCTCACGCAGCAAACTGGTTCGCTCGACCGACGTGCTATAGCCAAGCAGAAATCGCGAGATGTCCTCGCGTAATGATTCGACGTTTTGGTAGCGATCAGCCGGCTCATTCGCCATTGCTCGAGCAATCGTAGCGGCCAGCGCCGAATCGATTTTGGCATTCGTCGATTTCGATTGCGTGGGTAGTTTCAAGGTCAACATTTCCTGTAACAGACAACCCAGCGCGTAGATGTCCATTTGAGGCGTTCTTTGTTGCCGTTTGTCGGTTTGCTCGGGAGCCATATAGATTGGCGTCCCACTGGCCGATTCGAGCAGCGAACCATACAGATCGGGATCGAGCAGCACCGTCGACTCGTTCTGTCCCGATTCGCTAGCCATCACGACTCCCATTCCCCAATCGCAGACCTTCACTTCCCCAAAATTGCCGACAAAGATGTTTTCGGGTTTGATGTCTAGATGCAGAACGCGGCGTGAATGCGCGTAGGCAATGGCATCGCAAACTCGCACAAAGACCTGCAGTCGATGGGGCAGTGAAAATTCTTCCTTTACCCGTTCATTGTTTTGCAGCGACTTGATTTTCTCGCGTAGCGATTGCCCTTGTTTTAATTCCATCGTAAAGAAGGGGCGGCCCTCTGGATCGACGTCCATGTCGAAC